>JANOEF010000216.1:0-10733 GCA_031413075.1 Acidobacteriota bacterium
GCTTCGCTGCGCTGATTCCGCTGGCAATTTACGCAATCTGCTATCAGGTCATCACCTATCACTTCGTCAATCCCAATTTGGAAAGGTGTGCGACGCAGCTTATTTTCACTGATGGCTGTGCCCGTCCAGTAAAAGTGTTTACAATTCGTCAAAGGCGTGCACATACTTATCATCCGTGTGTTCGGAAATGACCCCTCTGACCTTCTCGTTGTTGGCTACAAAGCAGGTCAGCAAAAATCATGAGAGATAATGAACATTCAGAAAACCCGGCTAAATAGTTATATTCCAATCAGATAGGCTTTTTCTTCATTATCCATTGTCAATTGTTAATTGGGCATTGGTGTTAATATCGTTATTGCTCATATTTGAGGTAATCACGACGAGCAAACCGATTGCCCAATATTTACCGATTCACCCATTTTCTTTCAGCCAATTTGTTAAATCTTGTTCAGTCTTAAAATCAAGCAAATCTTCTCCCAGTCTTTCGAGCTTTTCTGATGGTAATGTTTGAATTTGTTGTTCATTTTGCAAATTCACTTGACCAAACATTCTGTTTAGAATCCGCAAAACCAAATTAGATTCGCCTTGTTGCAAGCCTTGTTTAACTCCTTTTTCCATACCTTCTTGAATCCATTTGTCTATAAAAAACACTTCTTGCATATCGTCTCCTCTGGCTTCCTTAAAAGCATTCATTATTTCCAGTTCGCTGGCTTTATCGGCATATCGCAAATAAAACATCAGCACTTTTAGTCTCTCAAAAGCGTGTTCAGAAGGCAATAAATTTGCCAATGGTTCAAAACTTTTCGACAACTTGCTTTTCAAATCCTTGCGAAAAATGTATTTCAATATTCGGACCGCTGAAAGTAAAGTCGGATTTCCTTTCAACTCGTCATCGCTAAATTTATTCAAATCGCACAAATGATAGTGAAATTCGGGTAAAAATTCGCGCAATTCTTCTAAATCCCTCAAATCAAACAAGGCTGAAAACTTTTCCGAAATATTCCAACTCGTTTTGCCGTGATAAAAAACTATTGGCAGAACCAATGGCAGTTTTTTGTTTCCTTCGCGGTTTGATTTTTCAAAGATTCTGACCAAATAACGCAAGAGCTGAAATGAAACCCATTTATCGGGCGAACTTTTATGTTCGAGCAAAATGTAGATAAACGCGTCTTGTTTATTTTTGAGTTTAACGCGAAAGAGTAAATCTGATAAATGCTCCTTTAATTCGTTGTCAACAAAAGAATCTTCGATTCGTTCAAGCGTTTGCAAATCAAAGAGTTTTGTCAATCTGACAGGCACATAGTTCTCAACAAAATCCAGAATAGATTCCGCTTGCGAAAAAATCTCTTTGAAAAATTGATCGTGCGGATTTTGAGCTTTTTCGTTCATTTTCAAATAGAATTTGTAATTCTTTCCTGCATTTAAGTCAACTTAGAATCTCCATCCATAAATCTTTGATTTTGGTTGGAGAGTGTCAACTCTTCTCGTAAATTTAAACACCCCTAACCTCAAATTTAGTGTAAATTTGAGGTTAGACCACTCAAAAATATTTCTTGAGATCCATTCCTTCATACAAACCCGCGACCTCATCGGCATATCCGTTAAAAAGCAAAGTTTGGCGGGTGCCGAGGTCACCGATTCGCCGTTCGCCGGCCTGTGACCAGCGCGGATGCGAAACATTCGGATTAACGTTTGAATAAAAACCGTATTCATTTGGAATCGCCAGGTTCCAGGTGGTTGGCGGCTCAACGGCAGTCAAAGTAATTTTGACAATGGATTTAATGCTTTTAAAACCATATTTCCACGGCACCACCAGCCGGATCGGCGCACCGTTTTGATTCGGCATTTGTTTGCCGTAAAGCCCAGTGGCTAAAATAGTTAGATTGTGTTGGGCTTCATCCAGCCGCAAACCTTCGACATACGGCAGATCAATTCCCGCGTATCGCCAGTTTGGCATCTGTTTTTTTTCAAAATACGTTTCGAACGCCACATATTTGGCGGTTCCGAGCGGCTCGACCTGATCAAGCAATTTTTTGAGCGGAAAACCGACCCACGGAATAACCATTGACCAGCCTTCGACACAGCGAAACCGATAAATTCGCTCCTCCTGTTCGATTTTCAAAAGATCTTCGATGTCAAAGGTTTTTGGTTTTTGCACCAATCCGCCAACCTCCACCAACCACGGGCGAGTCACGAAAGCTTTCGCAGATTCGGCCACGGCAGACTTGTCGGTCGAGAATTCGTAATAGTTATTGTAATTAGTTATCTCTTTGAAACTGTTTGGTTTATCAATCTCCGATAAAACATTTTCGGCAGCTTTGATATTTTCAATTTGAGCCGTTTCGACCACCGGAGGCGGCGGTTGATTGAAAAACCGATATGCCAACCCGGTAGCCAGAGTTGTTCCGGCCAGGAGTCCCGCCCGCATAAAATTTCGACGGTTCAGATAAACGCTTTCAGGCGTTATTTCGCTGGATTTTATTTTTTGTTCTGCCATTTGAAAAAAATTAACTTAACCGATATGTTTACCGAAACGCTGATACTGTTCAATCTGAAAATTTCTGTCTTCAATCTTCTGGTAGGTTTTTGTCTCCAAAGGAGACGAACAAAATAGTAGGGTGAAACCCTACGAATGATAAATAAATCGGTCGCGTCGCTGTAAGTGACGAACATTCAATAGTTTATGTTCGTCTCCTTCAGAGACGGCTCGACTTTTCAACTTAACGTAGGGTTTCACCCTACGCTATTTTGTCGGTCACCTTTGGCGACAAAACCAATACAATAATAGATTTCAGACGTCCTCTATTTAATTTGAAAAATCCAAAATCCAAAATCCAAAATCCAAAATCGAATCACGCTTTAATCGAATCGGAAAGTTGCCGGGCGATGCTCAAATTATCAGCTTCGGACAACTCCGAAATCACAAAAACCAATTCTGGTCCGGCAAAAAAGCTCGACATTTGCAATCCTTGCGTTTTCTCGCAAACAATTGAACTTTCTTTATTCGAATTCGTCTCAGCGGCGTTTTCGGATGCAGTCTTTAAGACTGAAATAACTTTTCCGTTTCGTTCCAAAACATAGTGGGTAAAACGTTTTCCGGCAAACTCGCAGTCGTGAACCTCTAAAATTTCGGTGTCTTTATTTTGCAAGGATTTGACGAAAGAAATCTTTTCGGCCGGAATTTTGCCGATTTGTTCCTCCCATTCTTTGAAATGTCTGAGCCCGCAATCTTCGTGCCGGTTGATGGCTTTTTGTGAAATTTCAGTTAAAAAACCCGTTTCGCTTTTTCGATAAAATAAAGCAAAACTGAGGCTGATGGCGATTAACAGCGTGGCCAAAACGGGCGTCAGCAATTTCCAGTTCAGCCACGAATTTGGTCTGAGAGCCGTGTCCTTTAATTTTGACTTCAATTTATTGGCAAAGACCGGGTTCAATTTGAATTCGGGCGCATTGATGAGCGAAGCCCGAAGTCTCTGGCGAACTTCGCGACGCAGCGAAAGCTCCTGCCGGCACTCCGCGCAGTTTTCCAGATGTTGAAAAACTTCGTGGTTAGTTTCCACCAGCAGTTCATCACTTAAATAGGTATCCGCAATTTCTCGAAAATCTCTGCAATTCATCCGCACGCCTCCTCTTGATCTCGACCAAAACCATAATTTCTCGCGTAATTCGCTAATTCGCTCCGCAAAAGTTTACGCCCGCGATGGAGCCGCGACATCACCGTTCCAATCGGAATATCCAAAATTTGCGAAATTTCTTTGTAGGCAAAATCTTCGACATCTGCTAAAACAACCACCTGCGAAAATTGCGGCGATACTTTTTTGAGAGCTTCCAAAACTTCCTGATCGGTAATATTTTGCGGAATTGAAGGCTCAAAGGCAATCGTTTCAGCGATTCTTTCTTCGGTGTCTTCGACCAGTTGCAGCCGACCGAGCTTCATCCGGCGTTTGCTGTTGAGATGGTGCATAATGGTCATCATCCAGGCTTTACAATTGGTTCCCAGTTCATAGCGATGAAAAGATTTGAGAGCCTGCATCAGAGTTTCCTGGGTCAGATCCTGCGCTTCTTCGACATCGCGCACCATCCACATCGCCACCCGGTAAAGGTCTTCTGAATGCGACAGCGCTTCGCGTTCAAAATTAACCCAATTTTCGTTGGTCGTAGTTTTACCAAATCCGAACATTTACAAAATTGCCCCTCTCAGAAAAATTCCAATGTTTTGAGTCCTGCGTTTTGAATCCGTGGCTAATGGTCTTTGAAATTTAAACCTAACAAAAAAAAGTTGCTCGCCGGAAGCGCCCGCATCCCGGGCGACGTCGCTGAAAGCGGCGTCAAAGTGATTGCCCATCAACAACTTGAGTCCCTAACGAGTTTTTTTCGCGCTCTCGCGCTCAGCCCACAAGGATGTGGGCGCTCCCAGCCAAATACTTGCTGATAGTTAGATTTATTTCTCAAAAGACCACTAGCAGGCAAACCTTTCGGCACTTAGCCGCCTCAGGGCGGGACTCAAAACGAGGAACTCTAACCGAGTGACTCTAACCGTCTCTGATTAGTAAATACTCTAACCATTAAGCTTTATTCCCTCAAGTAAATATTTTTTAAGAAAATGAAAGAGATAGAATTTAATTCCCTTCTCAATCTGTAAAAATTTGAATTTTTCTGTTAAATTAGGTAAGTAATCATGAATTTTCAGAAGTAATAAGCATTCGAATAAATTAGCTGGATGATTAATTTACACCTGGATCAAGTTTTTCTTCATTGTCCATTATCCATTGTTAATTTTCCATTGGTGCTTATTCTCATCTTGTTCTAAAAATGGAAAAAAGTATCTGGGAAAAACCTGTTTCACATAGCGAATTGCTCAAAAAGATCTGGAATCATTTGGATTTGGGGGTAATTGACCGCAACCATCCGTTTCATCAGGTCGTCTTTGCGACCGTTTCCGGTCAGACTCCGGCGGTTCGGGTGGTCATCCTGCGTCGTTTTTGGCGAAAGAATCCACGCCGACTGGCTTTTCATACCCATCTCGGTTCGCCCAAAATTGCGGAAATCGAAGTTAATCCAAATGTTTCATGGCTTTTTTATCATCCGCAGGAACGCTTTCAAGTCCGAATCGGGGGTGTTGCCACCATCCATCAAACAGACGCTCTGGCCGAAGAGCAATGGAATGCCACCGAACTTTTTTCGCGCCGTTGCTATATCGGTCAAGCCCCGTCACAATTTTCCGATAAACCGACTTCGGGACTGCCCGAAAACTTAATTGCCCGCAAACCGACGCCCGAAGAATCTGAGCAGGGACGCCAGAATTTTGCGGTCATCTCTTCGACCATTGATTCGATCGATTTATTAGAACTAGCCTTCAAAGGTCATCGCCGTTCGCTTTTTGTCTGGAACGAAGAAGGCGAATTAGAGACCAAATGGCTGACACCCTGATTTTGGATTTTGGATTTTAGATTTTGGATTCTGAATTTTCAAATATAGAAGATGCCCTCTGAAAACTCTGATCGCATTGATTTCGTCTCCAAAGGAGACCGACATTATAGCGTAGGGTGAAACCCTACGTGAATGTCAGCAAGTCGAGCCGTCTCTGAAGGAGACGAACATTAACTATTGACTGTACGTTACCCCGATTTTAGATTTTGGATTTTGGATTTTCAAATAAAAGGAAAACGCATGACAGCGGCAGGTTAAATGACATCCGTCTTGAGTAATCACCGGCAAATCGCGCCTAAAGAGCGCAACTCGTACGCGACTATTCATAAATCCATTCGTGTGACCTTAGACCTTGCTCCCACAACTCTATTTTGCCCTTTAACTGCTCTACTGTAATTCCAAGCGCTTGAGCAGCCAACTCCAGAGCGAGGTTGTCTTCTGCCTCGCCAATCTGTCGCCGAGCCGCTTGATAAACTGCCGCTGCCAGATAAACTGAAGGCTTTGCCGGTCCGTGCCAGTAGCAGCCGATGCCTTCTAGTGCGCGTCCGTCCGCTGCGCTGAAGCGAAAGGTCTTCCCGCCCCATTCGACAACTGCGTCCTTGAAGTAACTGGCTGGTTGCGATTCGGTTTCCGGTTCCATTTTGTCACTGTCTCCTGTCGAAGAATTTGGACGCCTAATCTCCAACTCACCCGCCGCCGTCCAAACAGCATCTGGCGCTGTTGGCAAAATTCTAGTTCGATTGTCTATCTGGATGCCATAATAGTATGCTTATGTTTCGCACAGAAAAAGTAATCCCCCATCCCGCAGCTTTGCATATCTTTGACATGAAAAAACACACCATCCGGAAGCGGCGATGTTTCTATTGAGAAGCCATTCTGCGTTAAATCTACCACGATTTCTTTGTCGTTGGAGCCCCCCCGGGTAACTCGTGCTAGCTGTCCGCCGACAGCTAACTCGGCATCAAGGATGGCACGAAGTTCAGGACATAAATCGGCCAGTGCTTGTTCGTCTATTTCAAAATCCATAGTGTTTGATTCAGCTGACAATCTGACGTGACCGACAGATTCCCTCGCGGTCAAACGACAGATGTCGCGCTTTGTTAATTAGACATTATTTGAAATAAACTTGAGTCAAGTTAAACCAATGAGTTGCCCGCCAATTTTCGCGAATGAACGCGAATAAAATCAATTTTTGGCAATAAACGCGAATGAGTTTGAATCAATTCTTAAAAAATATTCGTGCAGATTCGCGTCATTCGCGGGCAAATTTCTTATTGAACATAATCTCTATTAATAAAACTGCATGTCGTCAAGTTGCGACACAAGGGTTTACCCAACGGCCCCTTCGGTCATACTCTGAATTTACGTTCTTACTTCGCCTATTTCTTAAGCGAGCAAGATTGAAGATATACGCTTTTCCCCTTTTTATCTGAATCCATTCCGCTGACTGTTCCGCTAACTTCGACCGCTTTTCCCATTATTCCTTCGGGCTTATCCTCGTTCTTAACATAGCAGCCTACATTATTCTCGCTGCCGCCCATTTCATCATTTGTCAACGTCAGAGCGTAGCCGTCTTCGCCGCCCTTACCAGAAATAGCCGTGACATATCCCGTCACCTTGACTTCTTTGCCCTTCCAGTTGTTAAGGTTGGCCACAACTTTGTCAATTAAATCTTTAACCTTGACAGCATCAGGGCTAATTTCGACCGGCTTAAAGACGTTTTTCGCAGGTTCTTTATTTTGGTTTGTTTCGGTGTTTGTGTTTTTGGGCGTATCGGTTTTTGTGTTTTTGGGCGTATCGGTTTTTGCCTTTTCAGTTGCGACTCCGCAGCCTATCAAAGCAATAATTCCGATAGAAATTACCGTTAGTAAAATTATCTTTTTCATTTTTTTTTCTCCTGTTGATACTATGCCCTCTCCAAACGGCGGGCGATGATTAAAAGTCCAAATAAAACAAAAGCGCGAAACTAAACAGTAAGGCAAAATTAAGAAAGACTGAAAAGGGTGCAATTAAAAGTGTGACTCAGCTTGAGAAAAGCGGGCGTAAAACAACCCTTCCCGACTTGCCAATTTCTTTTAGTTGAGTGGTCAATCTTCAGCTTGAACTCAAGTAAAAAAGGCAAAAGACCTGCCAACCCAGATGACAGGTGAGGAAGGGCGGCTCTGCCCCCGCTCAAGTCAGGCAACACTCAACTCTCAGAAGAATTACTCATTTTTCGCCTGAAAAGAACGTTATTTTTAACCTATTCCTAAAATTAAAAATCTGGATCTGCTGAGAATAAATATAGTCGCTCACCTGTGATGGAATCGGCTATTTCTATTTCCTCCTGCCGACAAGAACCACCGAACCAATGATTGCCAACTTCAAAAACAACTTTCACTCTCCGTGGTTTGTCATGGTTATCGCGGAACAGTGCGTATTGAAGCTCTTTTAAGGTCAGGACGGTTATCGAAGTTTCATATTTTTCTGTCTCGAACAAATTGGCGAGACAATACGACCCGATTTTTGTCCCGTTTTTCATTTTGTCCCAACAACCGCCGCCCTGTTTCAGAAATCCTTCCACATAGACTCTCGATCTCTCTTCAAAGTTACATATTTCGTTAAATTCGACTTTGACCGGCGGGTTGGGCGGAAGATTCTGTTGATATGACTTGCACGATCCGCCAATAAAGATACCGATGAATAAGAGCAGAAAATAAGATTCACGCATTGTTATTCCCCCATTCAATTTATTTGAGAGATTGCCGTTGAAGAAAACCAATCCCCCCAATAATGCAACATTTTTACAGAATTTCAACGACGACGATTTGTGAATTCGGAGTGCGAATATTTCTCAATGTAAAAAAGCTCCATTCAAATCGAGTGAAGCTTTTTTTCAATTTAATCTGTTTTAAGCAGTTTTATTTTTCAGAAACGCCTAATACAAAGTTGCTGATTGCCTTTGTTCCATTTAGCGCATCAGCAAGATTTATCGGATCCGCATCATAAGTAATATCAGAGTTACCTCCCCCCGTCACTTCGTATTTAGGCGGTAAAGTAAATGTGTTCGAAGAAACATTACTCTGATTATAAGGTGCAATCACGACATTACCGATGACACTTCCGTTTCCGCCACCGTTTCTGAGCCAGCCATCTTCGCCAGTAATTAAGATAAGTCCGTGGAAACTCCAGCCGCCGACATTAGTTAATTGACCAGTTACAACTAAGATTCCTCCGCCATCATTATTAACTGTACAATCGCCTTCACAGAAAGTGATGCCCGTTCCGGCATCGTAATCACCAACATCTGACGGGTTCGTGCCATTAAAATATCTTCCTGAATTTATAGCTGTTTGCCGGAGTTGAGTTATCAAAACGTCTAAATTTTGCGGAGTCGCCAACCAATCCGGGACATCTGTTACAACAGCCGGTGCAGGTTGAATATTGTTGTTGTTATTCGGAATTCCATTCAACACATTAGTAAGACCCGCTTGGTCCGTCACCGCAACTGACGGAACAACAACTCCAGTACAGTTTGATGGGTCGGGACAATCCTGACCATTTATCTCAAAAACAGCTGAATTTCCCGGATCAAAGACTAAGCTTGGTCCCGGCCCCTGCAGCATGAGCGGTGCCGGGGAACTGAAATCATTGAAAAAATTCTTTTGAATAAATGCCTCAAGCTGTTTTCGCGCGCCATTTGGTCCATATCCGGTAGCCAGAACTCTTAAACGATAAGGCTCAACGGGTGTCATATAGGCATAAAATGGTACAGCATTGCCTGAGTTTAATGTAAGAGTTACATCAGCACAATTAGGACCGCCGGACGTTCCAGAACACAGTTCAAAATTACTACCTAATACTGTATAGTTCTGCGACTGAAAAGTAACGTTAAAATTAGAACCTGATTTCTTAATTGAACCACGCATATTCCTCAGCCCGGACCGGGGCAGCGAAATATGATAATCAATTCGAAATTTTATTTCGTCAGTCCCAATATCCACACCACCGTTGACATCAGTTTTGGTAAAGCTGCCTATACGCGGATTATCATGCGTGACTAAAAAATTAACATTAGTGGCAGCTGCATCGGTGAAACTATATTCAGTTCGAGTGGTTGCGGTATCACACGGGGTTGCATCGCAAATATAGATAGTTTTGTAGTCATTGGAAATCGTGTATTTCCCCGCCATGCTAAACGAAAGAAAAACTCCGGAGGTGTAATAAGTAAGCGAGTCGCTGCTGTTATCAGGGTCTTCGACAAAAATACTGTAAGCGGTTCCCACATTTGGATTATAAGTATTTGCCGCTTCACCGATAACAACTCGATTCGCCGTTCCGCTGGTCGGATAATTATATGAAAGCTTATCCGATAGCGTCTGATTCGAATCTGCATATCCATATGTCATGGTGCTGTCATTTCGGAGAACATTGACGGTTGCCTGAAGTCCGCTTTCAGCGGCATAGTAGGCCTTTGTTTCAGAAAGCACATCGGTCACGTTTCTCGATTGTTTGCTCGCCGCGGAGAGAAGGGCAATAATCGCCGTGAGCAGTAAAACCGAAACCAGCATTACTGTCGCTAAAGCTGCACCACTTTCATTTTTATTAAATTTTCGATTGATTTTATCTTTGTTTTTCATCGCTCCCTCCTCTACAGAATTATTTGGTAAATCTATAATAATTCTACTCTAATTGTTCAATACTGACTTAGCATATAAGGTGAATTCCTTAATGTGACGTCAGAACGAAATGTCACTGTTTGACCGCTCGGCTGTCCTTTTACATCCGGCATAAATACTGTCAAATTAATTTCAACCCGTCCGGTGGACGCGGTTGGCACATCATTTGGTCCGGACACTGTACTGGCCGAATAATCATAATAATGAAATTCAACGTCGCTGACCCGATTGATAACGCCGGAAACAACTCCGGTCACAGCATCATATCGAACTACTGATTTTGAATTGACATCATAAAAGTAAGTTATATCTTCGCCCGGATTAACGGTGCCGGGATCGCTATTTGACGGATACGTGTAGGTCGTATTAGCCCGAAAATGAAGCCGTTTATTGTCTGAATCTCCAACGACTATTCCATTGGTTTTGAGTCCATAGCCCGAATTTGAAATTTCGCGCGACAAGATATTGATTGCCGCTTGAACCGAAGTCAGCGCGTCGGTTCGGCTTCCTTCGCTGGAACGCATACTCAAGGCTTGGGTAAACGCTCCGATGGCTACTCCCAAAATGATGAGCGTCAACGTCAAGGCCACAATCAATTCAATTAACGAATACCCGGCAATCTGTTTCTGACGGGAACTAAAATCA
>JANOEF010000217.1:0-13844 GCA_031413075.1 Acidobacteriota bacterium
CCTGTCCGGCGATTGCCGACAAGGCGATCGAGCTGCTCATCAGCATGAGCAGGGCGCGCAGCGAAGACGACATGGCAATACTCCCCTTGCAGGCTCGTTCCGTTCAGGGACGGGCCCTACTCCGGGGGCAGGGTGTCGCAACGCCTGACAACAGCGACGCATCCAATTCGAGAAGTTTAGATCCGGAAATAGCGAATGTTTTGCGACTAAGCAGAGTCGTTGCGCGATCGAGCAGACCGGGGCAGTCTGGGAGACAACCGGACGGCACATTCTTGAACGCCGGTTGAATCTTGAACTTTGAACCCTGAATTAAATTATGCATTGCCCGACTTGTGGTCAGCGACAGATTAATGACAACATCCGATTTTGTTCGCGGTGTGGATTTTTATTGTCGGATGTCGCCGAAATTGTGGCCAATAACGGAATTTCGCCATACAAAACATTCAGCCGTTTGGCTCCAACAGATTCGCCCCGCAAACGCGGCGTTAAACAGGGCGGCATGGTGATGTTGGTCGGATTGTTGCTGATTGTGCCGATAATTTCGATTCTGATGCCGTTTATGGGCTTTCCGGTATTCGCAATTCCAATTTCGGCGGTTCTAAGTTTGATGGGTGGACTGTTGCGAATGATCTACGCCTGGATGTTTGAATCAGGTGATCCAACTTTTCCGGCCGCTCAAACAATTCCGACTTTGACTCAAAATCAGACAGTTCCCAAATCATTGCCAGAAAATCAAACAATCCCAACCGATGTCTATGTTCCGCCGTCGCAGGGTGGTTGGATGACGACCAACAATTTAGTTGAGCCTCCAAGCGTCACCGAAAGTACTACTAAATTATTACAAAAAGAAAAGTAAAACCATGTCGGGGCTAAACTGAAGTAATTTGTCTTTTTTGCTCAAAGAATCAAGCTATTATTTAGGCTTGGCTTTGAGAAAAAATACAATCGGAATAATCAAGATAATCATCACCATAAAAAAACGAAAAACGTCTAAAACAGCCAGCATTGAAGCTTGTTTTGTCATAGTCTCCCAAATTATTCCGTTGGCTTTAGCAGTCGCTTGGACTGCGGTTAGTCCTTGATTCTGAAGCGATTGAATAAGAGTATTGAGAGATTCTGTGTAATTAACATTGTAATTAGACGTATGATAACCAAAATTATTGAGATAGGTCTGTGTGTTTCGGGTAATAAGGGTGGTTGAAAGGGCCACCCCCAAACTGGCGCCAACATTTGAACAGAGCGTGATCATCGAAGATGCACTATCATTTTTTTCCGAAGGCACATAATAAAATCCGACTGCCATCATGGTCGCGGATAAAAACGACAAGCCGAAAATTTGATAAACACGCAAGATTGCCAAATCGTTGAAATCAATGTTGAGGTTAATCGAGGTCAGCTGCCAAATAGCAACGGCGGAAATAATCAGTCCAAAAATAATTATTTTGCGGGCATCAAATTTATCGGTCAAATAGCCGATCAACGGCATCATCACCATCAAAGTTAAAGCTCCGGGCAAAAGCAACAGCCCGGCATTAGTGGCATTGTATCCCAATAAAATCTGGGCAAAATATGGAACGACAAAGGTTGACCCGAAAATCACAAATCGAACCGTGAAAAGCAAAATACAGGAAATAGCAAAATTTCGATTAGCGAAGAGTGAAATATCAACCGCCGGATGATCCTGATAATAAGACCAGGTTAATCCGATGAGAATCGCAAAAAAAGCTATAGCCGAAGTTAAAAGAATAAAGTTTGAATCAAACCAACCTTCTTTGTTGCCCTCGCTCAAAACCAATTCAAACGCGCCAAAACCGATCACTACCAAAATTATTCCGATCCAATCAATTCGAATTCCTTTTTTCAGCAATTCGAGCCGGCTCGTGAGTGACCTTGGCGATTCGGTAATAAAGCCGCGAACTAATAGGTAAGAGAGAATTCCAATTGGAACATTGATAAAGAATATCCAATGCCAACTGTATGTATCGGTGATCCACCCGCCTAAAGTCGGACCGATGATTGGTGCAGAAACAATTCCAAAGGCGTAGATCGAAAAGGCACGTCCGAGCTTTTCCGGGGGAAAAAGGTCTGCAATCATCGCTTGCTCACTGGTCGCCAGACCGCTTCCGCTCAATCCTTGAATTATCCGAAAGAAAATGAGCATCGGGAGGTTAGTCGAGAGTCCGCACAGAAGGGAACTTAAGGTAAAAATCACCACACAAATCTGATAATAATTTTTGCGCCCGAAATAAATGGCTAACCAACCGCTAATCGGCAAAACCATGGCATTGGCAATTAAATATGAACCGATGACCCAGGAAGTTTCAACCGGGGTTGAAGAAAGGTCGCTGGCCATCCGCGGAAGCGAAACATTGACGATCGTCATGTCAAGAACTTCCATAAAGGTCGCGATGGTTAAAATAATGATGGCTAAATACGGATTGAGGGGCTGACTTGGGTTTTGGGCAAAGGGGATTTCTTCAGTGTGGGTTGACATCCTATTTCACCTTGACTTGAGGGACCACAGACATTCCCGGAACTAATAATTTTAGCCTTTCGTCGTCTTCTTCTAATCGGATTTTGACCGGAATTCGTTGGACGACTTTGACATAATTTCCGCTGGCATTTTCGGGCGGCAAGACACTAAAACGAGAACCGGTCCCGGGCTGAAAACTGTCAATAGTCCCATTAAAAATCAGATTCGGAAAAGCATCTACATAAATCAGAACAGTTTGACCGGACCGGAGGTTGCCGATTTGTGTTTCCTTAAAATTAGCGACGACCCAAATCCCGGGTTGAGAAATTGCCATCAAAGATTGTTCAGATTGAACCAGTTGACCTACCTGAGCAGTTTTTTTGGCCACAAAACCGGCTTCGGGCGCATAAATTTTGGTGTCTGAAAGTTCCATTTCGGCCTCTTTCAAAGAGGCTTCAGCCCGGGCCACGTCGGCATCGGTGGTACTTACTTCGGATTCTTCAACCGCAACTTGTTCAGGGATTGATTCGGCGGATTGAACTCGTCCGTAAGATTCATTGGCTTGCGAGGTGGTCGTCGCAATTTGTGATTGAGACTGGCGGAAATCATTTTCCGCCGTTTTGACAGTTGTTTTGGCTTCGACTACGCGTGCGGCAGCTACGTCAATCTGACGTTTGAGCGAGTTTAATTGTGAGTGGGCGATCTCAACTTGTTTTTTGGCGGTTTCCAGATTGCTTTTGGCTTCGCTGAGAGCAACTTTCGATTTTTCCAGTGTGATTTTGGGGATATGTCCGTCTTTGAAAAGACTCAAATCGCTCTCGTATTCATTTTGGGCTACTTCAAATTTAGTTTCAGCTGCCGGAATCTGGACTCTGGTTTGAGCCAGTGCAGCCTCGGCTGCGGGCACAGTTGATTGAATTTGTCTGAGATTAGCCTCGGCTGTTTTAACTTGATTTTGCACTTGCAAAATCGCATTTTCTTTTGAACTGACGGAAAGTTTCGATTGATTGATGCTTGTTTGGGCGGTGTCATAATTGGATCGGGCTTGATTGAGGTCAGCCTTCGCGGTTTTACGGGTGAGTGCCACATTGGCCAGCGCTTTGCCCCGTTTGGCCCGGGCGGAACTCAATTCGGCTTTGGCCTTTTCAACTTTCGACTCAAACTCGGCCGTTTCAAGCTCGATTAGCAAATCGCCTTTTTTGACAAACTGATTTTCGCTGACGTGGATTTTAGTAATATGGGCGGTAATTTTTGGACTGATTTGAACGATATTTCCTTCGACAAAAGCATCATCCGTAGTTTCAAATTGGCGCTGATAAAGCCAATAAATCAAGCCGCCAATTGCGGTCACAAAAAGCAGTCCGCCAATAAAATAAATTGGAATCAGGCTTCGGTTTTTAGTTGAAGAAACTGGAGGGGAATCTTCTCTATTTTCGATCTTTGGATTTTCGTCCATAGTTGTCGGGGAACGATTGAATAATCAATCATCTTATTGAGAATATATTTCAAATTTCATCTTAAATCGCTTAATATCCAATCGCTTCGCCATCGCCTCTGGCATCAATTGCGCCGAGCTTCACCCCGGTTTTTTCCTCAATTGCAATTCCGGTCGCCTGGGCAATATTGACTGGTCGCTCTGAAAATTTATGTCCTAATGATTCCAACGCTCGGCGGGTGTCCGACGACATTCCAAAGGGTTCAGAAACGAGCTCATCCGGTAACCACTGATGATGAACTCGAGGCGCGTCAATGGCAGCCTGAATGTTCATATCGTGGTCAATCATATTGATGACTGATTGCAAAACGGCAGTAATAATGCGCGGTCCGCCGCGAGCCCCGAGGGCAAACCAAAGTGAGCCGTCTGGGCGTAAAACGATGGTCGGAGTCATCGAAGAAAGCGGACGTTTTCCGGGTTCAACCTTATTCCGTTCGCCTTGAATTAACCCGAACAAATTCGGCTTACCGGGCCGGGCGGCAAAATCGTCCATTTCATCGTTTAACAAAATCCCGGTGCCTTGAGCCGTCACGGCCGAGCCATATAAATCATTAATGGTATAGGTATTGGTGACGATAGTTTCATCTTTGTCGATAACGGTAAAATGAGTTGTTTCGGTTGGCTCAGAGCCGGAAAGTTGTCCGGCCCGCACCTCTGAACTCCTGGAAGCTTTGGTTAAATCAATGCTGCCGGCGCGTTTTTCCAGATAGTTTTTGTCCAGTAAACTGCTCACCGGAACATTGACAAAGTCGGGATCGCCCATATATTCGGCGCGGTCGGCAAATGAACGGCGGAGAGCTTCGGTCAACACATGGTATTTTTCTGATGAAGCCCAACCCATTTTGCGAATGTCGTATTTTTCCAGCATGGCCAACGTTTGGAGCATGACGATTCCACCGGAACTGGGCGGCGGCATCGTGATAATTTCGTATCCCCGATAGCTTCCACGGAGCGGAACGCGCTCCCGCACCTGATAATTTTTCAAATCTTCGAGAGTCATCAAACCGTTATTGCGTTTCATATCATCGGCAATAAGCCTGGCCGTGACGCCTTGATAAAAGTCTTTGACACCTGATTTTTGCATTCTGGCGAGGGTCACAGCCAATTCTGGTTGTTTGAATAAATCACCTTCCTTGAAATAGTTACCGCCGTTGAGGAAAATCTTTTTGCTGTCTTCATATTTTTCCAAATTGTCTTTGTAGGCTAAAAATAGATTGGCTAAACGATTAGTCAAAACATAACCTTTTTTGGCAATCAACCGAGATGGCTCAATGAGATCCGACCATTTGATTTTACCGGAGCCGTATTTTTTGAACGCGTAATCAAGCCCGGCAGGTGTTCCGGGGACGCCGGAGGCCCGATAACCAATGGTTGAACTGCCTTCGCCTTTGATCAGATTGCCGTCTGTGTCCACAAAAATATCACGGTTAACGGCTTTTGGCGCCATCTCCCGGTAATCAATGGCAGTGGTTCGACCATCCTTAAATCGAATCAACATGAATCCGCCCCCACCCAGATTACCCGCTTCCGGATAAGTCACAGCCAGTGCAATAGCAACGGCAATGGCCGCATCTATTGCGTTTCCTCCGCGTTTCATGACTTCTGAACCGATTTTAGAGGCCAAAGGGTGCTGGGAGGCAACCATCGCCTGTTGAGCCCGCACCGGCTCGCGCCAGGCAGCCTGGGATTGGAGAGGGAGGCACGAAAAAACAAAAGCTAACATTAACAAAAGAGCCAGTGGTTTTTTAAGTTGATTCATAGGATTGAAAATTTGCAAAGATTTTTTAGATGATACACAAAAAGTGATTTTATTTGAACTTAAAATATTTTATCTCGAGTCAAAATCCAAAAATAAGTCTTTGAAATGTTCAAAAATTAAACCGAAACAATGGGCGGTTAATCTTGCCGGATACCTGTGAAAAATTCGTTTAATTCGGAGGGGAAAGTTTTGAAAGGGTTAAAACTAAATGTCCTGAAAATTTACAATTTTAGCGAAACCACAATTGCATTTTGGGTGGGGAAAGCTGCCAGTGTTTGACGGGCTGGACCGCTTATTCTTTGTCCGTCCTGATCAAACTTAGAATTATGCAGTGGACAGACAAATTGTTGAGTTTTTGGGTTGAAAGAAACAATTCCGCCCTGATGAGGGCAAAAGGCTGAAAAAGCGATAAACTCGGTCTCACTTTTTCTAAGAACGATAATTTTATCTCCCTTGTAGTCAAAAGATAGGGTTCCGCCGATGCTCTTCAGCAGACTTTTTTCGTCAAGTTTGAGCGTCACCTCATCCGGGTCATTGTTTTGAGCTGTCACTTTTTCTAATCCGGCTCAACTCAAAGTTAATCCGCTCTCCGTGGCGGATGATTTAACCAGGAACTGACGGCGATTTTGACAAACTTTTTCTACCATTTTTTTTCACTCTAAATTCTCCTTGCCATTTAAGACACGACAATTTAGCAAAAAGTTTGGGCAGTAAGAAAATATTATCCGGCTCTGAATTTGAAAAACCAAACGTCAGGAGTAAGCTAACTCTTGACGTTTGGAATCATAACTTTGAAATTAATAATGCGAACAAACACAGAAAAATAATTCAATTTGAAAAGAAGTTCAGAACTTAATCTGCATTCTAATCGTCCCGCAGGGTGTCCACAAAAACTTCCAAAAAGTCTTTTTGAGCTTCGGTCAGCTTGATGAAACGGACGCCGTAGCCGATTTCATAAACATGATTGACGACCTCGCCCCAAAATTCAATCTTGTTTCCATTTGTCAGCGGAAACCAAATTTTGATGTAGTCGCCATTTTCCACATCGCCGGAACAAAGCACAAAACAACCGTTGGTGCTGATGTCACTAATGGTTCCGCTTTGCTGGCCGACGAACCCTTCCCATTCAACATCAATATTTACGCTAAATCGCTGTTCTTCCCGGCGGTCTTCTCCGCTTCTTCTTTCACTCATTTTGTCTTAATCTTCGTCCTTTGTCGCTTGATTTCTACTATTCAAATAGTAATAAATGGGTAATCCAAGCAAAATCAAGAAAATTCCGGCAAAAGCCTGTTTCGGGGCGGTCATCATCGTATTGACCAACAGCCAGCCAGCCACCGTCAAAAACAAAATCGGCACAATCGGATAGCCGAAAGCTTTGTAAGGTCTCTGGCTTTCATCCTGGATTCTGCCGCGATAATAAAAGATTGAAGTCGCCGCCAGCGCGTAAAAAATCCACGAGCCGAAAATAACATAATCGGTCAAAGCGTCAAATGAACCCGACAAAGCTAACACGCAAGCCCAAATTCCTTGCACCAAGATTGAAGTGGTCGGGACACTACTCTTCGAGAGTTTGTCGAAAGAGTTAAACATCACCCCGTCTTTCGCCATCGAATGCGGAAACCGTCCACCGGAGGTAATCGAAGTATGAAGTGTTCCCATCGAAGAAAGCATCAACCCGACCGTGAACAAAGCAACCGCAAAGCCGGTGGCAAAGGTCGAAATATCACCGCCAAAGAATTTTGATACTACTTCTTTGGCAACCGATGAATCTTTGGAAACTGAGGCAATCGTAGTTGGGTCAAGCACATAAAAATAAGCGAGTTGAGCGAGAACGTATAAAACAATAATTAATACAGTTCCGCCAATTAACGCCAATGGAAGATTTCTTTGTGGTTCTTTAACCTCACCCGCCATATGGGACAAGGTATTCCAACCGTCATACCCCCACAATGCCCCCAACATCGCCGCACCGAAACCTGCCATAAATGAATAACCCGTCGCGCCATATTTGACTAAATCATCCACACCTTCGCACTTTCCGCCATTGCTGACCATCGAAAAATGTCCAAAATCTCCGCCTGTCGCCCAGATAAATGCGCCGAGTCCGACAAAAAGGATGAGTCCAATTTTGGCAAAGGTGAAAACTGCGGCAATTCTTCCAGCTAAAACCACCGAACCGAGATTGACCAGCGTGAAAATTATTATCAAAGCGACCGCCACCAACTGCAAAGATGTTAGTTCATATTCTAAGCCGAAAATTTTTGTCGTAAAATAACTTTGCTTTAACTGCTTACCTAAAAGGTCATTCAAAGCTCCGGCGAAAATCACGGCCACGGCGGCTTGCGAACCGGTTTTCGCTACAAAAATCTGCATCCAACCGAAAAGAAATCCCCAGATACGTCCGTAAGCATCGCGTAAATAGACATATTCACCACTGGCTTCGGGCTTCATCGCTGAAAGTTCAGCGTAGGTCAGCGCACCCGCCAACGACAAAACTCCGGCGGCAATCCAAGCGATAATCACCCATTCCGGTGACCCAACATTACAAGTCATCACACGTGCTTTCAAAAAGACTCCCGTGCCGACGACGTTTCCGATAACCATCGAAACTGCCGCTAATAGTCCAAGTCCGCGAATTAAAGAAATTTGATTAGTTTGATTTTCGGTCATACTTTGTTGATTTTGAAGAATTTTACCACCACAGATTAACACGGATGTTGAAAATGATAAATAGTTTTTGCTCGGTGGTTAAAATTTTCTGTGATAATCTTTTATTTTTTTATGCGTGAAATTCAGCTTTCTGCCGATCAATTAATTAAATCATTGTTCAGTCAGTCAAGTGAACTAAAACTTAGTTTGCTTGATAGTTGCGGAGTTTCGCATCTTAATTCACACCTTTTGGTAGCCGGCCTGATGCCGATTGAACAAATTGAAATTAGCGAGACTGACCCGGCACAAACGCTTAAAATTTTAGATGAAACACTAAAACGAGACGAATTGTTTTCATTTTTTACCATTTCTTATGATTTCGGGCTACAACTCAACCAAATTAATTCGAGACACCCGAAAACGGATGAGCCGGATATTTTTGTCGGACTTTTCGATGTTTTGATTATTCATGATTATACCTCCCGGAAAACTTATTTGACGGGTAATAAAGATAAATTCGAGGAAATCGAAAATCTTTTGCTTTCGGCAACTTCCGGCGGTGATCAAGGGCCTCCTGAAACTTCTAAAATTTGTTCAAACTTTACCCGCCAAAATTATCTGGAGGCGGTTGAAAAAATCAAAGAGTTTATCCGCGCCGGAGATACATATCAAACTAATCTCACCCAACAGCTTCGAGCCCGGCTCCCGAAAACTCTTTCGCCAGAAATGATTTTCCAAAATTTGAGGGATTCACATCCGGCGCCTTTTGCCTCATTTATCAGAAGAAAAAAAGATGTCGTAATCTCATTTTCACCCGAAAGATTTTTTCAAGTCCAAAGTCCAAAGTCCAAAGTCCAAAGTCGTGTAATTTCAACTAGCCCTATCAAAGGAACTCGTCCGCGTGGAAAAGATTTTGAGGAAGATGTCCAATTGCGAGAAGAATTATTAAATTCCGAAAAAGACCGAGCCGAAAATGTGATGATTGTTGACTTACTTCGCAATGACATCGGGAGAATCTGCGAATTCGGAAGTGTGAAGGTCGAAAAACTTTGCGATTTAGAAGAACATCCTTCGCTTTTTCATCTTGTTTCAACCGTTTCCGGCAAATTGCGTGAGGGGATTAGTTTTTCTGATATTTTACTCGCGACTTTTCCCTGCGGCTCAATTACCGGGGCACCCAAAATTCGGACAATGCAATTAATTGACGAAATAGAAACTGCCCGGCGCGGACTTTCGATGGGAGCTATCGGCTATTCGTTTCAAAAATCAGAATTCGATACATCTCCTTCATCCGATTTGAGTGTCGCCATTCGGACGATGGTTATCCGAGAAAATGAAGCGATTTTTAATGTCGGCGGCGGAATTGTCATTGATAGCGATCCAAACAGTGAATACGAAGAAACTCTAACTAAAGCTCGTGCGTTAGTTAAATCCATAAATGCCGATATTGAAGAAATCCATGCCTGAATTTTGATCCCTGCTCACTTTCGGCCACTTTTTTCGGGAACTTTTTCTTAAATTTGGTGTCTAAAAACCCAGAAACCCGAAAAAGGAGAAAAACAAATGACTGAAAAAATAAATGTCACACCGCAAATAAATGTCACGCCGTTAATTGATGTGCTACTTGTTCTGCTCATAATTTTTATGGTTATTTCCCCGCTCAAGCCGTCAACCTTTAAAGCCAGTATTCCGCGCGAATCGACGGTTGAGCCGGTAAGGCCGGATCCGCGCAGTCTGGTCGTCACGGTTAACCGCGATCTGTCTATCGAGATAAATACTCAAAAAGATTTCGGGACAACGAATGAAACCGACAAGCTGATGGCCAAATTATCGCAAATATTTGCCGAACGTGCTGAAAACGGTGCTTTCCGTGAAAACAGTAATGAGGTCGAAAAAACGGTTTTTATCAAGGCCCCGAAGTCACTTTCCTATGGACAGGTGGCCAAAGTAGTTGATGCCGTAAAAGTTGCCGGAGCTTCTCCGATCGGACTCCAAATTGATAAATTAGAGTAAAAAAATAGCCATCTTAATTTTTATTGTGATATAATTCTGCCAAACGGGTTGTGACGTCCAACTCGCTTGCTCATTCCTTCAACAAACTCTGTTCGTGATGGTGGATTACTACAAAACTTTGAAAGTATCACCGAAGGCTTCGCCGGCTGAGATAAAATCAGCGTATCGTCGGCTGGCCAGAAAACTGCACCCTGATGTTAATGGCAATTCGAAAACATCGGGCCAGGAGTTCGCTGCCATAGCCCGCGCTTACGAGGTCTTGAGCAATCCCCGCGACCGTGCCGGCTATGATCATCGGTTTTCAACCGGCTCAATTCACAACAGCCACGATTCAGTTTTTGCATCTGACAATCCACACGCCCAAAAATTGCGGCAGATGGCCATTGAACGCCGTTACAATGAAATCATTGATCAAATGATTGCCGAAGACCGGAAGGAAACGCTGGCTCTTCAAAAAGCGGTTTTTCCGACTGTCGCGCTTTTTGTGACCAGCTTTTTTGTCGGGGTTTTTAAGCCGATGATCTGGTCAAACTCAGAAGTCATTGGAAAAATTGTCCTGCTGACGCTTTTTTCCGTGGGAGTTCTACATCTTTTTCGACGCCTGCATTCTGCATTTGAAAAATATACCTACGATTACGAAGATTTACATGATTCTATTTTTGAAGAAATTCCGGCTCCTAAGCCATATTCCAGATTTACGGCAATTGCCTTTCTGATGATCGGGGTTGGCTTTAGTTTTGGAGCCGGAATGATACTCGGGAATTATTTAGAAACCTCGTTATATTCTGTAAATTCACCTATTTTCTCACCATCATTTAGTTTCGAATTCGTTTTTTACCCGCCAATTGTGGCCTTGTTGGTTGATGTGATGCACGAAATCGCCCTCAAATTTGAACGTCAAACCCACCCGGCTTGACACTCGCCCCCAGAAAACTTAGAATTTATGTTTTCCCTGAGGGAGAAAACTAAGACCAAAGTGAGTAGTAAACAAATTTAGTAATAATATGCCAAATCATAAATCAGCCGAAAAACGCGTCAGACAAAACGAAAAACGCCGTAATATCAACCGTAGCAATCGGAGTCGTGTTCGCACGCAAATCAAAAAATTGCGTTCTGCCGTTTCAGCCAACGATAAAACTTTAAGTCAGGAACTTTTGAGCCCAACCGTTTCGGTAATTGACAAAGCGGTCAACAAAGGTCTCTTACACAAAAATACAGCTGCTCGTTACAAATCGCGTTTATCCGCGCATGTTAACGGGATTGTCTAAAAAACTCTCACTCATAGTTTTCTCCTTTGAAAAAGGTAAGGGCGGGTAAAGTCGTTCTTACCTTTTTTGTGTTTTGCAAGTTTTCAATTTCAAGCTACAATTTCAGACAGATGATAAAACTTCTCGCCTTAGACCTGGACGGAACTTTGCTTGATTCAAGCGGGAAAATCCCCGATTCCAATAAACAAGCGATTCGAGCGGCTGAAAAGAAAGGCGTTCTGGTCACGATAGCGACCGGGCGCAGGTTTAGGGATGCCCGGCCGATTGCCTTAGAGATCGGGTTAAATGCCCCGGTCGTGTGTCATAACGGAGCGTTATTGAAATACGCCGAATCGCTTGAAACTGTCTCGGTTTCGCTGGTTCCGACTGAAACGGTTTTGGAAATTATTCGGGTCGGTAAAAGTTTCGGCGGGGACGCACTGGTCAGTTGTAACCCTCAGACCAAAGGGACTTTACTTTACGACACGATTTCGAATGAAAATGAGCCGTTAAATAGATATATCGTCTGGGCCAAACGTCTGCATGGCAAAGAAGCCGAAGAGTCGGTCCGGCACGTCGAAAAATTAGAAGAAGTCGTGATAAGCGAACAGGTAATCCATATCTCGTTTTCAGGAACCTGTGCGCCCATGTATGATTTGCAGAGGTTTTTAGAGGACGAACTCGGCGACTCGGTGAATATTTTGACGACTATTTATCCGAATCTTGATTTTACCCTTTTGGATATTCTGCCGCCGCATTCATCAAAAGCCGACGGACTGCATAAACTCTCTGAATTACATGGTTTTTCAGCCGAAAACGTGATGGCTATCGGGGATAATTTCAACGATCTGGAAATGCTCGACTACGCTGGTACCTCTGTCGTGATGGGCAATGCTCAACCTGCTCTTTTTGAACGCGAAGACTTTTTTTCGACTCTTAGTAATGATGAAAGCGGGGTTGCAGTAGCGATCGAAAGGTTTATTTTGTAAGATTAAATAAGTAATATTTTATTAAATTGGAAGGAACATAATGGCAAACAGAATTGCAGTAATTGAAACAAACAAAGGCACTATCAAATTTGAACTTCTGGAGCAGGAAGCTCCCAAAACGACCGAAAACTTTAGACTTTTAGCCGAAAAAAATTATTATGACGGCGTGATTTTCCATCGGGTGATCAAAAACTTTATGGTTCAGGGCGGCGATCCGCTGGGGATGGGCTATGGCGGTGAATCAGCCTGGGGCGGTAAATTTAACGACGAAATTAATCGTGGTTCGGATCTTTATGCCGGACAATATGGCAAAGGCACCGTCGCGATGGCGAACGCCGGACCCAACACCAATGGTTCACAGTTTTTTATCATGCACATAGACTATCCGTTGCCGCCTTTATACACCAAATTTGGACAAGTTATCGAAGGTCAGGAAGTAGTTGACGCCATCGCCGAAGTTGCGGTGGGGGCAAACGACAAACCCCTCGAACCGGTGGTCATGAATAAAGTCACGATCATTGACGGAATGTGGTAGTTTTTTTGGAGTTTTTGGATGACCGAGTCCAAATGCCTTGAATCTATTCTCGATCCCGTAAATTATGCGTGCGGTTATCCAAAGAGTAAAAAGTGCAAAAGTCGAGGTTGATGGCCAAATTGTCGGCAAAATTAACCAGGGCATTCTAGTTTTGCTCGGCGTGGCGGCAGATGATACCGAAAAAGATGCAGTTTATTTAGTCGAGAAAACTTTGAACCTGAGAATTTTTGAAGACGCTCAGGCAAAAATGAATCTTTCTCTGCTTGATATTTCAGGCGAACTACTCGTAGTTTCTCAATTCACGCTTTACGGTGACACCCGAAAAGGTCGCCGTCCGTCGTTTATTGAGGCTGCTTTGCCCGAAAAAGCTAACTTACTTTATGAATACTTTGTATCCGAATCTAGTAAGCAGTTGTTACGGGTAGAAACAGGGAAATTTCAAGCCATGATGGATGTGGAATTGATTAATGACGGCCCGGTAACGATTTTACTTGAAAGCCGAAAACAATTTTAAAATAATTATGTTGAAAAATATATTAAGCCTCGGAGTTTTGATTTTGCTGACCACAATGTTGATTTCATGCAACAAAACCAGCAAAGTGACTCCAAGTAAAACTGCCGAAGTCAAAAAAGGCGTCAAACCGATTGCCGATACCGAGGTAGCCATTATCGAGATGGAAC
>JANOEF010000218.1:0-1820 GCA_031413075.1 Acidobacteriota bacterium
GTAAGATTTTTGAGGAATGCTGCAAAATTTTTCTGGATGGATCGGCCAAACCTCTGACCGCTGAAGAATTAATGCGCTCGCGTTTTTCAGCCTACGCCACCCTCAAGGTTGATTATTTGTTGAAAACCACGCATCCCTCAACCCGAAAATTACACGATGCCGACGGCATCAAACAATGGGCAAAATCAAGTTTATGGCAAAAGTTGGAAATAATTTCTACCAAAAAAGGAAGCCCCCGGGATACTGAAGGTACGGTTGAATTCAACGCATATTATTTGGACCCGGGTGGGAATTTAATGATTCATCACGAAATTTCAAATTTTGCCAAAGAATTAGGCAAATGGTTTTTTGTGGATGGAAAAGTTGTTTAGTTTTCTCTAATCTCATCAACCAGTCCAATAACTAAGGCCTCTTTCGCTTCAACTCTTTTGGCAGTCAAAAACATTTCGAGTGCTTTTGCCTCACCAATCAACCTCGGCAAACGCTGGGTGCCGCCCCAACCCGTCATGATTCCCAAATTGCCCCCCGGATGACAAAATATAGCTTTTGGAGTGGCTATTCTTTTATCACAACTCAAAGCCAGATCTAATGCCCCGCCGAAACAAAAGCCATTGACCAGCGCAATTGTTTCCTGAGGAAGTTCCGAAATTTTTTTCATCAGATTTTGCCCGCGCAAGGCATAATCCCTGGCAGTTTCACCCGAAATTTTAGCAATTTCATTTAAGTTTGCGCCGGAGGCAAAAACATTATCCGTCCCGGTAAATACAACTGTGGTGACATCTGTTTGGATTTGATCGAGAATTTTATTTAGTTCGTTCAATACTTTTACTGAAAGCGGATTCCGTTCTTTTGGATTGGTAAAACGGATAATAATTTGATTATTTGAGTCTTTGGGTGAAATGTTTACCAATTCTTCTACTTTCATACGACTTTGTTGTTGATTCTAAACGCTTTTTAGTTTATATCAAATATGCAAAGTATGAATAACGATCAACTTCCAACCAAAACCCAGGCCCTTATCTTTCGGGCGAAAGCGACGCTCCTGCAAATAAAACGCGGGACAGAAAATCTTTTGAACCGAGAGTTGAAAAGATTTTCGCCCACAATACTGGAAATTCAGCCAATAATTGCCGAATCAATAACACCATTGTGGACTGAAAAGGAACCAGGAGAACAGTTTTTGCAAGCCGGCAAAATTCAAAACTTAAGAATCGCCGTGCGCCGGCTGAACGGGTTACAAATCCCCGGTAATCAAATTTTCAGCTTTTGGAAACAAGTTGGCAAAACAACCCGGGGAAAAGGTTTTGTTGCCGGCCGTGAGCTGCGCGAGGGTTGCATCATTCCCAATCTCGGGGGCGGACTCTGTCAAATCTCAAATGCACTCTATGATGCTGCCCTCAAGGCCAATTTTGAAATAATCGAACGTCACGCTCATACTCAAGTTGTCCGGGGTTCTCTCGCCGAGCAAGGACGTGATGCCACCGTTTTTTGGAATTATGTTGATTTGCGCTTCAAATCGCCGACACCTTTTCAGATTGAGGCAATTTTAGATGCAGAAAATTTAAAACTTCGCTTTCGGGGTCCCAAACCGGAAATAAAAAAACTGGTTTCAATTTCAAGAACCCAAGCCCAAAAGGCCGCCGAAATAGGAAGTTGTGCAACCTGCGGGGTCAACGATTGTTTTCGGGTAGTCAAAGCAAACGAGAATGTGCACGATTTTGGAAGAACTGCCTTTTTGATTGATGAATACTCGCCCGAATTTGATCAATACATCCAAAAAACAAGAAAGGAAAAAGATTTTTTGTTTATTCCGCTCGACG
>JANOEF010000219.1:0-10299 GCA_031413075.1 Acidobacteriota bacterium
GCGGTGGACGTTCGCTCCCAGACACTTAGTTTGGTTTGCGGATCGGGAACACTTTTTCCGACTTCATTGATAAATTTTTCGAGCGTGTGCGAACCGGCCATACCCAAAAAACCACGTCCGTTGGAATCGGTGTTGATATAAACGGCGGCTTTTTTCTTGAGTTCTTCGGCATGATATTCGACCCATTCGGTCGAGCCGAGCAGTCCGGGTTCCTCGGCATCCCAGGCCGCATAAACAATCGTCCGTTTTGGTTTCCATCCGGTTTTGGCTAATTCGCTAACGCCGCGTGCTTCTTCTAATAAGGCGACCATTCCGCTCAGCGGATCATCTGCTCCATTGACCCAGGCATCGTGATGATTGCCGCGAATGATCCATTGATCGGGCAATGAAACGCCCTTCATTTTGGCAATCACGTTGTAAGCGGGTTTGATGTCCCAATTAAAAGCGAGTTTGAAATGAACTTTCAGCGAGTTGACCCCGCCGATGTGATAGGTGATCGGCAATCCGCCGCGCCAGTTGGGAGGCGCCACCGCTCCGCCCAATGATCGTAATAACGGCAGGGCATCACCGTAAGAAATCGGCATCACCGGGATTTTGGTAAGGGTCGGCGCATCTTTGAGGGCTAACCGCTTGGCGTCTTTGGTCGCGCCAATATTCGGTGTCAGCGGATCGCCGGGGAATAGCGGCATGTCCGAAACCGACCCGCGTTGGACCCCATTTTCGTTGCGATAGGCGCCTTTTGGATAAACATCACCTTGGAAATAACCGTCATCGCGGGGGTCGGAATAGATCAGACAACCGATAGCGCCTTGTTCGGCCGCCACTTTCGGTTTGATTCCGCGCCAGCTACCGCCGTAACGGGCAATCACGATCTTGCCTTTGACGCTGATTCTACGTCTTTCCAGTTCTTCGTAATCTGCCGGAATTCCGTAATTGACATAAACCAGATCCCCGGTCACATCACCATCAATCGAATAGGCATTATAGGTCGGTAATTGTTCATTTTTTTGCCCCGAAGTGGTGTCTTCTTTGAGAACCGGCTCATCCAATTTGGCGACGAATTTGGTTGGCGCAGTCATTTCTAAAAGACGGGTTTTTGGCGTCGGAAACAGCACCTCGAATTGTTCAATTTGAGCCTCAAAACCCCACGACCTAAAGAGCGAAAGCATAAACTCGGCATTTTCTTTACCGTATGGCGAGCCGACATGATGCGGGCGGGCGGAAAGCCGTTTGAGCCACTCTCTCAAATTTTCGCGTTTCAAAACCGAATCAAATTTGGCTTCTAAAGCCTTTTGTTGATCGGTGCTTTCAGCCGAAAAACCAATAAAGTTTTTTTGACCCGGCAATGTCTGGGCAAAAACTGAAACGGTACAAATAATGACTAAAAACAGACGGAGTAATATGCTTTGCATAGATAGTATTCCTTTTTTAGGCGAAATGATAAAACGAATTGCGCCTATTGTAATCCAAAACACATCAATACTCATCCCTTTAGGGGATATTGGGTAAATTTTTATTCGCCGGGTTGGCGATGAGTAAGATCAGTAGATGTAAATTTTGGATTTTGGATTTTGGATTTTGGATCTTCAATCCACCCAAAGCCTTAACTTTGGTTTGATGACCGATATTGCCTAAGTTAATTGAAGATTTTTTTGCAGTTTGAACAATTTTAAGAAAAGTCCGCGAAATAATCGGTCGAGCAATTTGGGGAAAGCCCAGATTAATTCTATCATTTCAATGGAGAAATATTTTTATGCTAACCAGACTGATTTTTGCCTTTATTTTGAGCCTTTTAATGACTGCGAATCTTTTGGGTCAAGATTCGTTATCGCTGGAAACAATTCTCATTGAAGCCGAAAAACAAACTGCGGTTTATCAAAAGACTTTTAATAATTTGCTGGCGCTCGAAACCAAAACTTTTGAAAGTTACGATAAAAAAGGGCAACCCAAAATATCACGGCGCGTCGAGTCGGATTTTTTAGTCTATCAATCTTCGAAAAACAATCAGCATTCGTTTGAACTGCGGAATGTGAAAAATGTTGACGACCGCCCGGTTCCGAATAGCGAGGCAAACTCGGAAAAGTTTTTTGCTGAATTAGCCAAGACTTCAACCCTCAAAAGCGAACTCGAAAAGATCCAGAAAACAAGTTCGAAATATGATAAAACCTTCGATGTTTCGGGCTTGACGCTTTACGAAGGGATAATTTTGTCAAATAATCTGCGCCCGTTTTTTGAATTCAAATTATTAGGAAACGAGAAGTATCAAGAGCAGGATGTTTTTGTGGTCAGCTATCAGCAAATCAAGTCAAGCCCGTTTATTTCAATAAATGGCAAAGGCACCGACCTCGAGACGCCGGGTTTGGAGTTTGAAATCGCCATCCCGGGCGCCTTGAAAAAGAACAATATTTGGTTACGCGGAAAAATTTGGATTGATGCCAAAACTTTTCAGATCTGGCGCGAGGAACGGGAATTGACGATTCAGACAGCCGAACCGCTGATAGTATTGATAACAGATTTTGAATATCAAATGAGCAAATACGAAATTTTAGTGCCGAAACAAATCACGCTCTTAGCCAACCAAATCAAGAAAAAAGACGGCAAATTTATTGCCGTCAAAGATGTTAAAATTGTTTTTGACTACTCGAATTTCAAAAGAACCGAAACCGATGTCAAGATATTGGACGACACCGAAAATTAGTCTTAATAAACGGCGCGTTTGATTTTGCGACCGACATATTTGGTGCCTTTCCAGGTCTTTTTGCCAGTCCATTTGGTTCCTTGCCAGGTTTTCTTGCCGATGTATTTTGAGCCTTGATAGCTTTTGACGCCGACCCACCGCGTGCCGTTCCAAACCTGTCTGCCAACGAATTTACCGCCGCGATAAATATTTCTGATGACGCCAACCTTTTTCTTTTTGACCTTTGCCGTTTGGGCCTGAGCGGAAAACGGATTTTGATTCGCGCCGATTTCGGCAATAAATGCCACGGAAAGAATCATCACAATTGCAAAAAATAAACTAAAAAATGTCTTTTTCATAATAATTTTCCTCCAAAATTTACCAGATTCGTAACCGGTAGGATGTCCGAAAGCGACATCGGGTTCGTCATCTTTTTGTAAAGTTGCGAACAGAAAATAGTTCAAATCATTAAAAACACCTAACCCTGACATTCGGAGTCTGCCTTGTTTTCACAATCATTTACAGTGTTTGCGCTTCGGCTTCGCTCAGATCAATCTCCATTCTGAGCAAGGCGGTTGAAAAAGTCTTGCCCTGGGCGTCCGTCATCAAACTCAAAGTTCCGCCACCGCCGAGCGATTCATGCAAAAGGAAGTTTAAGGCTTTCAAGTTTGGCAGATCAAAGCGTTCGACCTCGCCTTTGACCATTTGGCCGAAGTGTTTTTTGACCTTTTCGGCCGTTACCTCGCGTTGCAGAATCGGGTAAAACTCATCTTTGAGGGCAATTACGCCGACATTGGCGGTATCGCCTTTGTCGCCCGAGCGGGCGTGAGCCAGTTTTAATAACGAAACTTTCATAACTTTAGGGTTTCCTAAATCTCAAAATAAACTTAATGAGCCAAATGACAACGAACAGTAAAAAAATGCCGAGAATGATCCAAACCGAATTATGAAGCGGCTGACCGGCTAAATTGGCGAGAAAAACCATTTCATTGACGGCGATAAAAAGCCCGAAAAGTCCGACGCTCAACCATTCGAAATAGTGCCCGATGACGGAGAAGGTTTCCTCGCGTTTTTCATCGGCCAGCCAATATGTTTTGTTCGGCAAATTTATCAAAGAGTCGGGCATTTTGGCAATAATCAGTGGCAGGAGCATGAACTCGGCGATGAGTATCAGTAAAATTACCAGTTCAAAAATTAAAAAATTCTGCTTTAGCATCCATCCGTCGGGCTCGCCCCGGTCGTTGAAATGCGAAGCCATTTTCTCGGGCAGATTCGGATAGTAGTAGAGGAGTTGTCCGATCAACCCGAACAGTAAAAACGCTAAAATTACTCTTGATAATCGCATCTATTTTCTCAGGCTCAGCCAATGAAAGGCGGCCACTACCAACGAATGCGTAATTTTACCATCAATGATCAGGTTTTGAACATCATCAAACGGCACAAGTTTGGTCAGCACGCTTTCGGTTGCATCAAATTCGGGTTCGTGGTGTTTTTCGCAATCAATCCCCAAATAATGATAAACCCAATTGTTTTGAATTGCCGGATTCGGGCGGGATCTTCCCAAAAGAATAGTTTCGGCCGGGATATAGCCGGTTTCTTCGACCAATTCGCGCATCGCTGCGACCCGGGCATCTTCGCCAGCATCTACCATTCCGCCCGGAATTTCGAGTGTGATCTCTTCGATTCCGTGCCGGTATTGTTCAATTAACAGAACTTCACCCGCTTTGGTAATTGGAATAACATTCACCCAATCTCCATTTTCCAGACAATAAAAAGGGAATTCGGCCCCATCGGAATCACGGACGGAATAGTCGCGCCGAACATTGAAAATCTTGCAGTCAGCAACAATTTCCGAACGGCTTATTTTCCAGGTATCAATTGTTTTAGTCATATTTTGTGTCACTAAGTGTTTTGAGTCCCGCCTTCCGGCCAATAGCATTAAGTTAAGGAACTTTAGCCGCTGATTTTCGCCGACCTCGCGGATAAAACAAAATCAGATTCGCGTTTATTCGCGTTTATTCGCGGGCAAGTTCTTTTCTTAGAATTGTTAAACAACATTATCTTAGTGCCATTGGTCTTCAAGTGGCAAATTTACATCGAAGCCAAAACGGCTCTGATTTCACCATAACTGTAATCTTCGCCGAGAAATTCTTTGACGGGTGAAGTTTCACCATTTTGGCTTAATTCTACAATTGCCTGACGGATAATAGCAATCTTCTCAAAACTTACCAGATCCGAGAGTTTTATTTCGCCGGTCGGAATAAAGCGAACCAGATGGGTTTCAACGGTCGAAACGGCAATCCCGCGCTGTTCAGCAATTTCCGCGATCGAATTTCCGGCCTGAAAAAGGTTGAGCGAGATCGTGTATGTGTCGAGATTTTTGGCGTTACGTTTCGGGCGAGATTTGCGGGTTGCATTTTTGAGGTCAGTCCGCGACACCAGGCGATTGGTCTGGCAAAAATCGGAAATCTCGTTCAAAAAATCAGCCCCGTATTTATCTAATTTTAATTCGCCGACGCCCGACATTTTTCGCATTTCCCGGGACGTCAGCGGCAGATAGGTTGCGAATTCAACTAACGTCGTATCGGAAAAAACGATGTAGGGCGGAACATTTTCGCCTTTGGCAATTTTCGTCCGAATTTTCTTCAAATTGTCCAACAAATCGGGAAAATAGTCGAGCGCCACTTCGCTCACCAATGATTCCTTTTTCTCCTTTTTGGCTTTGGTTTTGATCAAAAAAACTTGTTCGCTGCCGGTTAAAACCGCCCGACTTTTTTCGGTCAGGGCAATGGTCGGATAATCGCCGTCTGTTTGTTTTAAAAAACCCTGCGAGATCAGTTCGCGAAGATATTCAAACCAATTGTCTTTGGAAATATCCGCGCCGACGCCAAAAGTTTTCAAGGTTTTATGTTCGGGGCGAATTTTTTGCGACTGTGAGCCGCGCAGGAATTCAATCAGGTAATTTAAGCCGAATTTTTCCTGCAGGCGAAAGACCGCGCTCAAAGCTTTCTGGGCAATGACAGTGGCGTCAAACCGCTCAAATTCGGTGTTGCAATTGTCGCAGTTGCCGCAAATACTGGTTGTTTCTTCGGAAAAATAATTAAGTAAAAACTGCCGCCGACAGGTTTTAATTTCGCCGAATTTACCCATAATGTCGAGTTTTTTCAACATTATCTTGCTCTGTTCGGGATTGTTTTCGACCGCGGCAAAATCCTGCAATTTGACCACATCGCCCCACCCAAAAAATAACAAAGCCGCACTCTCCAAACCGTCACGGCCGGCTCGCCCCGTCTCCTGATAATAACTTTCGATGTTTTTCGGCAAATCACAATGAACCACAAAACGGACATTGGATTTATCAATTCCCATTCCGAAGGCAATGGTGGCGACGATGATCTTGACCTCATCCTTCAAAAACAGATCCTGATTTTTGTTACGAACTTCTTTATCCAGTCCGGCATGATACGGCAAGGTACTAAAGCCTTCTGCGCGGAGATCTTCGGCTAGATTTTCGGTCGAATTGCGACTCAGGCAATAGATGATACCGCTTTCATCCCGGCGTTTTTTGAGGAAATTGATTAGTTTCGGATAATAATTTTTCTTCGGTTCAACGCTGTAATAAATATTCGGGCGATTAAAACTTGAAACAAAGACGCGGCCCGTGCTGATATTCAATCGTTCCGAAATATCTTTTCGCACGAGTTTATCAGCGGTAGCGGTGAGCGCAATAATCGGAATCTCGGGAAATTCTGTTTTCAGTTTGCCGAGCTTGATATACTCCGGGCGAAAATCGTGTCCCCAGCTCGAAATACAATGAGCTTCGTCAATCGCAAAAAGCGAGACCTTGATGGATCTCAGGAAGTCAAGAAACTGATCGCCGCTCTGCAAAAGCCTTTCGGGCGCCACATACAAAAGTTTCAGTTTTCCGCTTCGAACCGCTTGAAAAACTTCGATTTGTTCTTTGGCAGTTTGGGTTGAATTCAAAAAGGCCGCCTCAACTCCATAGCTTTTCATCGCCTCGACCTGATCTTTCATCAAGGCTATCAGCGGGGAAATAACCAGGGTTAAGCCGTCCTGCAGAAGCGACGGAATCTGATAACACAGGGATTTTCCGCCGCCGGTCGTCATCAGCACCACACAATCTTTTTTGGCCAAAACAGATTCGATCGCGGCTTGCTGATTGAGGCGAAATTCATCGTATCCGAATTGATTTTTTAAGATTTCCCTGGCTTTGGTAAGGTTCATAATTGAGAAATTATAAACTACGAAGGGCGAAAGGCGAAAGGCGAAGGGCGTGAAGCGAAGGGGCGAAAGGGCGAAAGGGCGAAAGGGCGAAAGGGGCGAAGGGGCAAAAGGGGCGAAAGGGGCGATTAAGTGAATTTATTTTTGACCTCATAAAATTGGACTCGCGCTATCTCTTCTCGCTATTTGCTCCTCGCCAGCCGCTTATATTCTTCCTTTGCTTCAACCAAAATTGGTAAATCGTGATCAGCATCTTTCCACAAGCGAAAGAATTCTTCATAGGTTTGAATACTTCGGGTTGTGTCGCCCGTGAGGGCGAGGGCGCGAGCCTCCCAAAGATGCGAGAGAGGAACTAAAGGTGTCCAATCAAACCAGCCCGGATGTTGGTGAATATTTTGAAACTCGGTTGCCGCTTCAGCATTTTTGCCTTTTCGCAGAAGCGCAAGTCCTTGCACAAAGGGCGCAAAGTTGATGTATTGACCGTCAAAAAGTTTGGTGGATTTTAACCATTCGAGGGCTTTGTCTGGTTGATTGCGATGTAGTTCAGCGGCGGCGCGAACCGTTGGCAGCCGAAGCTGTTGGAGAGTCGTATCATTTGGAAAACGGATGGCGAGGTCATCGGCAATTTGGAGGGCTTGGCGTTCTTGTCCGCACATCGCCAAAGCGAAAGCTCCTTCAGCTAATAAAATGTTGTTTTTGGTCGATGGTAAAACCTCGTTGACACGTTGTTTGGCAGTTTTGCAATCGCCGAAGAGCGCCGCCGTGTGTGCATCCCAGACCAGTAATCCTGCGACCAAATCTTTTTCTTTGTATTTTTCGCTTGCTGCCCGCGCCTGGCGTGAAAATTCCAATGATTGCTTCCAACGTCCTTCAAGCAATGCCAATTGTGATTCGTAAGCAAGGGCAAAATGTTTATAATCGTGAGTTCGCATCCATTCAAGTTGTTGCTGAATCGCCGTCCTGTCATTTTCAAAATAGCCGATCCAAAAAAGAAAGAAGTGATAAGCCAGATGGTCAAGATTATTTGCCATCGCTTGACGATAAAGCTCTTTGGCTTCGGCAAAACGATTGAGCCGAAATAATGCACCTGCCGGATTTGTGTAGGCAGCGGCAAAATTGGGATTGAGTCGGACGGCTTCACGCCCATTTTCAACCGCTTTCTCGAATTGCCCCAACCCAAAGTAGATGTCGGCGAGCGCGTGGGATGGTTGCCAGAAACGCGGGAAAGTTTTTTTCCAAATTTCAGCGGTTTCGGCAGCTTTTTCCAAATCGTTGGCGGTAAACTGGTGATACAAAACTTCAATCGAAAGTCGTTCATTCTCGCTCGTCCGTTCGCGTAGTTCGAACGCTTTGGTGATTGACGTAATTGCTTCTGCGTGTCGTCCAATGTTGAATTGATGACGGGCTAAATCCCGAAAGGCGAGCGCAAAATTTGGGTCGAGTTTGATAGCGAGTTCAAAAAGCGAAAGCACCGCCTCGTCTTTATTGCCGCCCTTTGCATAAAATTCCATTCCCGATGAATATGCTCGCATTGCTTCGAGTGAAGAAGTCGTTGCGACCTCGGTTGGAGAATCATATTTTTTGATTGAGACCAGCGATTCCCCAAGTTTTTCGCGCAAACTGGAGACGGTCTTGCCCAGGACAAATAACACTTGTTCTTTTGATTCAGCCTGATTTTGCTCGCTGATAATTGTTGCGCCGGTTTGGGCGTTGATAGCCTGCAACGTGACCGCATAATTGCTGCCGGACGGCGCAAACGAGCCGGTAATAAAGACTTTGACGCCTTGGCGCAAACAAATTTCACGGGCCAGTTGGGGCGTGATTTTTTCGTCTGCATCACGCTTCATCAAACGGAGTGTTTCTTTTATATCTGCTTCGGGCAAGATTCGTAAAAATGGTGATTGCGCGAGTTGCAACACCAACCCTTGCCTGAGTGTGCCGGTAAAAACGGTGTCATCAGTCAAATTCTCGAAATCGGCAATTAAAACTGTGTCCTGGTCGGTCAAAACCGGGGAACGGTTATAATAAAGAAAAGCTGAGATGGAGAGGGTGATTAAAATGATCAACGAAGCAAGCGCACCAAATTTACGGCGTTTTATCGCGTGAAAAATATATTCCGCGCTGGAAAAGTTTGGAGTCCCGGCTTGAGGCAGAATTCGTTCAGAAGTTGAGACAGTTTCTAAATTCTGCGTTTCTCCGGTATCAAAATTTTTGCCTGAAAGGAGGATTCCAAATTTTTCGGTGGTCTGTGATTGCTCGAGTTCTTTTTTAAGATTTTTTAGATCAAGTAGGAAATCTTGGATGGTTTGATAGCGTTTATCTCGGTCTCTTTGCAATGCCTTTTTGATAATTCGGCTTATTTCGGGAGGGGTGTTTTGATCGAGGGGGGGCGGTTTATTTTTCAAAATGGAAGTAACCATCTCAGTTGCCGTTTTGCCCTTGAAGGGTTGTTTTCCATAATACATTTCATAAAAAACTACTCCCAAACTCCAAAGGTCGCTTCGGGCATCCGTTGTCTTTCCGCTGGCCTGTTCAGGCGACATATAGGCGACTGTTCCCATCAGCAAACTTGTCTGTGTGTGTGGCGACAGGGCGATGAGAGTATTGTCTTCCTCTCCGTGTCCCCGTGTCTCCGTGTCTCCGTGTCCCTGTGGAAGCAGTTTCGCCAGTCCGAAATCCAAAACTTTAACCAAACCATCATCGCGCAACATAATATTTTCGGGTTTGATGTCGCGGTGAATGATTCCGGCGGAATGGGCGGCTTTGAGTGCCGCCGCCACTTGTAAAGTGATCTCGAGCATCTCGGCAAGCATCAGCGAATTTTCACTAATGGCTTTTCGCAGGGTTTTGCCGTCAATAAACTCGGTGGCGATAAACGGTGTGTTTTTAGTTTTCCCGATCTCGTGAACGGTAATGATATTGGGGTGATTGAGAGCGGAGGCAGTTTTGGCTTCATTGATAAATTGGTGCAAACGATCTTTTTCCAATGCCAAATCGGTATTGATAAATTTGATGGCGACCTCGCGTTCAAGTCTGATATCTTGCGCCAAAAAAACCTCACCCATGCCGCCGATGCCGATGTTTGAGAGGATTTTGTAATGACTTATTTTCGTGCCGACAATTTTTCTAGTTTTTTTCTTAGCAAACATTTCTGCTGCTACATCAATCGGCGGGGTGTCAATCAAACTTGATGAAATACCCGCAAAGGAAAGTAAAGATTCGACTTCACGGCACAAATCATCATCATCGCCGCAAGCATTTGTTAAAAAAGCTGGACGTTTTTGGGGCGCAACTTCTAAAACGGCGTGATAAATCTCTTCAATTTTTAAGAATTTTTCGGATGGCATTTTTAAAAGAGGGAGATTATGTTGTCTAAAAAC
>JANOEF010000220.1:0-6242 GCA_031413075.1 Acidobacteriota bacterium
CTTTGCCAACGGCGATTCGCCAACTCCGGTGATTGCAATATCTTCCGGTAATTCAATCGGCAAATTTTCGTATTTTTCAGGCACCACTCCGCATGAATCGCAATAAACAATCGGAATCGGTGAGCCCCAAAATCTTTGACGGGAAATTCCCCAGTCGCGGAGCCGATAAGTGGTTGCTCCCGCGCCGAACCCGTGTTTTTCAGCCCAGCCGGTCATCTCTTTTTTGGCCTCATCCGAAGTTTTCCCATTCCAATAATCCGAATGAACCAAAATTCCGGGGTGGGTAAAAGCTTCGGCTAAAGCCAGAGCCTGCATGGTATGATGTTCATGGGCGAGATGGGGTTCAGAAATAACCTGACGAATCGGCAAATGATATTTTTTGGCAAACTCGAAATCTCGTTCATCATGCGCCGGAACGCTCATCACCGCGCCGGTTCCATATTCCATCATCACGTAATTCCCCACCCAAATCGGCAGCTCTTCGTGACTGAATGGATTGATCGCTTTCATTCCGGTATCAACACCCGCTTTTTCCTGCTCGGCTTCATGGTCAACGACTTTCAATTTGTCGGCTCTAATTTTTTCGATGCCGGATTTTACTTCGTCGGAAAAATGCTCCCAATTTAGTTCAACTACTTGATGTTCTGCCGCAATAACAATTGCGTTGGCACCGTAAATAGTGTCAATTCGGGTGGTGAAAACCTTAATCAGATTTGCTTCATTAATTGACTTACCCAGAGCCTTGAGCATTTCGGGATTTAATCTGCCGCTGACGTAATTCGGCTTCACTTTGAAATCAACCAACGCGCCCTCTGAGCGTCCAATCCAATCGCGCTGACGTTTCAAGACTTTTTCCGCCCAACCGGCTTCGATTTCGGCCATATCATCCAGCAATTGGTCAGCATAGGCCGTCGTTTTCAAAAACCATTGCTCTAAATCTCGTTTCGTCACGGGATTCGAACAACGCCAGCACAAACCGCCTGAGGCCTGTTCATTAGAGAGGGTAGCTTTGTCGGTTTCGCACCAATTGACCTGAGTTTTCTTTTTATAGGCCAAGCCCATTTCATACATTTTTAAGAAAAACCATTGGTCAAATTTGTAATACTCAGGGCGATGCGCCGCCATTTGTCTGTCCCAATCGTAGCTCAACCCTAAACGCTGCAGCTGCCCCGTCATATGCTTGATATTAGCTTCGGTCCAGGTTCGCGGATTAACCCCGCGTTTGATGGCCGCGTCCTCCGCCGGTTGTCCAAATGAGTCCCAGCCGATCGGATGCAAAACATTGAATCCCTGCAAACGTTTATACCAGGCCAGGGCATCCCCAATCGAATAATTTCGGACATGCCCCATGTGTAAATTTCCGGATGGGTAGGGCAACATCTCCAGTTGGTAAAATTTCGGTTGAGAGCTGTCAATTTCGGTATGGAACGTCCCGCGTTCCGCCCAAATTTGCTGCCATTTTTCTTCTATTGTTTCAAAATCATATTTTTCTTGCATACAGATTAATCCCAAGTCTCAAGTCATTTTACTTGAGCAAAATAATAAGTTTAATGGATAAATAAAATTCTCTCCACTTAGTAGTTTTTTAATTTTTAAATTTTGAATTTGATTGTCGCCACTTCGTCAAAAAAACTTTCAACGAGTGGCTATCTAAGGGCGAGGTGTTTTCTTTGAAAAATCATATCGCTATTTTAGCTAAACAAAATGAGTTTGTCCAGACTTTTGAATTTCCAGGTTTGACTTGTAAAATTTCATATCACTAAAATCTAATCTTTATGCAACCACGCACCAAACGTCAACGGGAGGTTTTAGATTACATCACCACGTTTATTGAAGAACGCGGTTATGAGCCCTCTTATCAGCAAATAGCAAGACATTTTCGGATTGCCTCAAAGTCGGCGATTGCCAAACATATCGCCGCACTCGAACATCAGGGACTACTCTCGCGTCAGCGTGAAAATGGTACTTTTGGGCTTCAGCTGAGACCTAAAACCAAAGTCGCCGAAGCAGTTTATGAAATTCCCTGGCTTGAACTCCCTTTTCAGGATTCTGAGTCAGAAAACTGGGAACAGGATTCTTTTTATTTGCCTGATTTTATGATTGGCTTTGCCGATCCGGATAAGATCTTTGCTTTTCGGGTGCGGGACGATGCGATGTCAGGTGAGCACATCCGGGAAGGTGATATTGCCTTGGTCGAAAAACGTGCGTATGCCCGAGATGGAGATAATGTGGTGGCAATTTATGAGGAAAAATTGGTGGTTCTCAAAAAATATTACCGCCAGGGAGCAAATATCGAACTCCTTTCCGCCAGCCCAAACTTTCCGAGTATTACCCTCTCGGCTGACGAAATTTTAATCCAGGGCATAGTTCGCGGGCTGTTACGACCATTGAGCTGATTTATTCGGTTTACCAAAAATAGGTGAATTTGAACTTTTTAGAAAAAAACTGTTTCCAACTATAAATACACCATGCGTTTAATTTGAAACCGGGATAATCTGACAAATTCGATCAATTCAAAGACTTTGCGATTTTATTTTTGACCGTCCGGGATTTTTGAACGGTTTCAGTGACTATCTGTAATTGAAGTTTATGAGACAAGACGGTAATCTGTTTAACTTGAATCTATGCAAAACAATCCAACTCCAAATGCAAGTTATAGTTTAACTTTGCGGGTAAAAATTCATAACAAACCCGGTAAATTGGGCGAAATTACCACTGCTATCGGACGGGCCGGGGGCGACATCGGGGCTATTGATATTGTTTCAGCCGGCAAGGACTTTCTGATTCGCGACATTACGGTGAATGGTTACTCGGAACAACATGATGAAGAAATTACCGAAGCCGTCAATCTGATTGACGGCGTTGAAGTTCTCCAATCATCCGATAAAACTTTTCTCATTCATATCGGCGGAAAAATTGAAGTCACATCAAAAATCCCCCTCAAAACCCGGGCAGATTTATCTATGGCTTACACCCCGGGAGTAGGCCGGGTGTGTCTGGCCATTCATAAAGACCCGGAAAAAGCTTTTAATCTGACGATCAAAAAAAATATGGTCGCCGTCATTTCAGACGGAACAGCGGTACTCGGTTTGGGAGACATCGGTCCGGCGGCAGCGATGCCGGTCATGGAAGGAAAATGCCAGCTTTTCAAAGAATTCGGCGGGGTTGACGCATTTCCGATTTGTTTGAATACCAAAGACCCGCATGAGATTGTTCAAACCATTAAAAACATTTCCGTAGCTTTTGGCGGCGTCAATCTCGAGGATATTTCTGCTCCGCGATGTTTCGAGATCGAAGACCGTCTCAAAGAAGAACTCGACATTCCGGTTTTTCACGATGATCAACACGGAACGGCAGTCGTCGTGCTGGCGGCATTGATCAATGCGCTGAAGATTGTTGGGAAAAAGATGGACGAAATCAAGGTCGTGGTCAATGGTATCGGAGCGGCGGGCGTGGCCTGCAGTAAGATCGTCATGAATGCCGGGGTCAAAAACCTGGTCGGATGCGACACCAGCGGAGCCTTATACGAAGGTCGAAGTGAAAATATGAACTGGGTCAAAGATTGGTTTGCCCGTAACACAAATCCCAACCAGGAAAAAGGAACCATCCAGGATGTGATCAAAGGCGCCGACGTTTTTTTGGGTTTGAGTGCCCCGGGTGTGATTGACATTAATGACCTCAAAAACATGGCCAAAGACGCGATTGTTTTTGCGATGGCTAATCCGACACCCGAAATTATGCCCGAGGATGCTCTGGAACATGTCGCCGTCATGGCCACCGGACGCTCCGATTATCCTAACCAAATCAATAATGTCTTATGTTTCCCCGGTATTTTTCGCGGTGCGCTAAACTGCCGTGCGTCACGAATCAACGAGGAAATGAAGCTCGCCGCGGCGCATGCTATCGCCGGGATTATTTCTGATGAAGAACTGCACCCCGATTACATCATCCCTTCTGTTTTCGATAGACGGGTCGGCGAAGCCGTGGCTAAAGAGGTTGAAGAAGCAGCCTACACGACCGGCGTTGCCAGACGCGAAAGAGCGACTTCTGAAAGCCATTTTTGAGTTTAATCGTCTGATTCAGTTGCTCTCCTAACGGCTCTGAAAGAATTTTATGATTTGAATTTGATAATTGTCGCAACGATTTCATTGGTTTCAAACATCTGAAAATATAATGGTCAGAAAACATATCGAAAAAATGACGGTTGAAGAGGTAGCTAACACGCTCTCTCACGGGTTTGGTCTGTTATTAAGCGTTATTGGGTTGATAGTTTTAGTGATTCTGGCGAGTTATAAAAACGATATTTGGTATATTGCCAGCGCGGTAATTTATGGACTCTCACTGATTTGTCTGTATGCCGCTTCGACGCTCTATCATGTTACGACCTCGCCCGAATTAAAGTTAAAGCTTCGATTGGTTGATCACTGCTGCATCTATTTGCTGATTGCCGGAACTTACACGCCTTTTACCCTCATCGCGCTCAACGGGACTTTTGGAAACACTTTATTTATAATCGTTTGGGCGTTTGCCGTGATCGGAATTTTAATTAAAATATTTTTGCATGATCGTATTCCGGCGGCCTCGGTCATCTCATATTTGGTGATGGGGTGGATCGGAATTATCGCAGTTCAACCACTTTACAATACGCTTGGACTGAGTCCGATTGCGCTGGTGGTGGCCGGAGGTTTAACCTACACGCTCGGGACTGTTTTTTATGGGTGGCATAGTCTCAAACATCATCATGCAATCTGGCATTTATTCGTTCTGGGCGGGAGCATTTGCCATTTTATAGCGATTGCCGTTTATATTTTTCCTCAAGTAACAAACTTATAACCAAACCCGTGAACTGTTTGAATATACACCGGATACCGCGGATTATCTTCGAGTTTTTGCCGTAACCAGGCAATGTGGACATCAACTGTCCGGGTCGTCGGCATGGCATCGTAACCCCAAACTTCATCTAACAATTCATCCCGTTTCAAAACATCCCCACGATGTTCGATAAAGTATTGGAGCAGTTTGAATTCCATCGCTGACAGGTCCAGCGGTAATCCATTCTTCTTAACTTCGGCCCGGCGAAAATCAATCTCAACTCCTCCAAAAGAAAATGTTTCGATCGAATTTGAAATTTGATTTGTCGAACGTCTGAGCAGTGCTTCGATTCGGGCCAGTAGTTCAATGACCTCAAACGGTTTAGTCAAATAGTCGTCAGCACCAAGTTTGAGCCCGACCACTTTATCCACCGTTTCGCCTTTGGCCGTGAGCATTAATATCGGAGTCACAATTCCTTTGGCGCGCAATTCCCGGCAGACGTCAAAACCATTTTTTTTCGGTAACATGATGTCTAAAATAATGACATCAAAAGAGTTATTCAGACCAAGCGACAATCCGGCTTCGCCCTCACGAGCAGCCGTGACTTTATAACCTTCACTGATCAACCGGTCAGTTAAGGTAAAAATTAAGCCTTCTTCATCTTCGACTAAAAGAATTTTCATTTAATTATAATTTTGAATATTTTTTAGAATAGTGTCCTCCGTAGTTGTCTTGGCAAATTCTTTCTTTGTAATAAGTTCCACATTTTCTGCATTGCATTTTGGTTTCTTTTACCATTGCAAAACTCATCGAATCTCCCTCGCACCATTTTTCGTCTTTCAGAACTTCTAAGGGAATCAAATGATCGGTGCAATCACAATCATTTATCAGGTTTCCGGGGATTTTGTGGAAAATATTTGTTTGATTGCCATTCTGGTATAAATGAATTTCCTTTCGATAAATCTGACCACAAATTCGACAGGTTTTTAGATAATTTTCGATTTTGTAATTCGGTTCGTGGTTCTCAGAATCTTGGAGTTTTTCTACTAAAATCAGATTCTCAGGCAAGCAACTTAAATTATCTTCGCCCGACTTATCTTCACAAAATTTTACTTGAGTAATGTCCATAATTAAACAGTTTGTCGTAATTCAATAGTGAACCGACTTCCCTTGCCAATTTCGCTTTCAACTTCGATTTTGCCGTGATGCGCTTCAACTGTTTGCTTGACTAGACTGAGCCCCAAACCGTTACCGCGAATTTGGGCATCAACGACTTCTTTGGCACGGTAAAATGGGGAAAAAATCTGCTTCAAATCTTTTTTGGCAATCCCGATTCCTCTGTCTTCAACCGCAATTTTGATTGTTCCGCTCCCATTTTTTGCCGAAATCTTGAGCCAGTTGGAGCCATTGCTGTATTTAATTCCGTTAAT
>JANOEF010000221.1:0-3195 GCA_031413075.1 Acidobacteriota bacterium
TTCCTTTAATGTCGCAGAGCGACAAAATGAATTTAGGCAGTTCTTTTAAGGACTGCACCAGTTGAAAAAGCAAAAATGTCGCGTGAGCGACAACTGAAAAAAGTGATTCAGTCGGAGCTAAGCACCAATGCACAATTAACAACGGACAAAGGACAATGAAGAAAACCCAAAAACGAAAGTGACTCAACTATTTGTAAACTTGTCTTGATTTTCAATCTGTCGCAAAACATTTGCTGACCTGCTTAGTACACTTACTACGGGAGGGGTTTCAGCCTTCACCTAAATGATTCACAATTTAAAACTTTCTTTTGAAAGCACTAAATAAACAGTAGGGCGTGATAAAAAGAGAGAATATCTGCTATAGATTTTTTATATCAAATGGGAATTTGACAGACTTAATCAATTCTAACAATTCATTTAGCCCCTTCTGCATTTGTAGAAAAACATCTATCGGATAAGCATAAAATTTGGAATTTTGAATGAACTCATCAACATCTAAGATTTCAACTTTGAAATCTGGATGAACTAAAATATCAATATCCAAATCAATATAATCGAGGGTCCATTTTTCAAATTTGGGAGGGGTATTGAGATTACAATAAAAGAATTTAAATTCACCGTTGGGTTCATGAAAACGGAAAACATTAAACCATTTTTCCTTCCAATAATATTCATAACTAATTGTACCGCGTCGGATTATACCCAATGTAGGATGTTGAATTTCTTGTTCAAATTGACCTTCGAAAATCCAACAATCTTCGGTCTCATCTATAAATTGAGCAGTCCAACTGTGATTGGTGGATAAATCATATTTTCGAGAATGAATTTTGATCAAGTTGGGCATTGAATAGTTTCGGGGAGAAAATAAAAAAGTCGAACTAATTTCCGAAAGACGGATGTAAAAACAAACAACTTCATGAAAATAAAAAAGTACCTCAAAACATACTTCTTTAACAGTTAATTTGACTCTTCAATTAGCTTTTGTAAAAGCATAGAAAACATCATTTTTTCGGTTTCGGTAAGGTTTGTAAAAGTTTGGCGCTCAAATTTTGACCATTGGATCACTACCTCCGCTTGAATATCAATGCCGCGTTTAGTCAAAAAAATACGAGACATCCGGGCATCGAATTCATCCTTTTTGATCTCCACAAAACCTGTTTCTGCTAGACGAATAACCATATTATAAACTGTCGGGGCAGTCAATTTAAGGGACTTAACTATCTCTGCCTGATTGCTGCCATCGTGTTCCCACAGCCAGTTCAGCACAAAAATCTGACCCCCGTGAAGACCAATTTCTTTCATCAACTTATCTAAGTTATCTCGATATCGGGTGGTAAACGTTGTAAGTAAATAAATTATTGAAGTTTTATCCATTTATTTAGCTTACTAAATAAAAATTAATTAGTCAACTAACATTTAGCCCGCTAATTATTTAACATTTAGCCGGCTAAATAAATGAGAAGTTTATTTTTATCGAAAATTATGGCAGATTTAGGAAATGGAAAATTTGAAAGCAATCAGAAATGAATTATTAGGTTTGCACAAAACATTGTTGGATATTGAACGGGAAAATTACGAGGCTGACGAAGGTAAAATAACCAATATGCAGTTGTTAAATTTAATGTTTGAGCATGAAAATTTCGTTTGGTTAAGAGATATTTCAATCATCGTCGCAGAAATTGATGAGATGTTTGCTTCAAAAAGAGGGATAGATTTGGAACTGGCTGAAGCACTATATTTTCAAGCAAAATCTTTATTTGATGGGTCAGAAAATCATCAAAATTTTAAATCTAAATACCAAATAAATTTAGATTTGGAAAGTACAGTTGAAGTTCATCATCAAAAATTACAAGGATTCTTTAAAAAATAGAAAGGCTTGAATTGCGTCAAGCCTTTTTCCGGATTTTGAGTTTGAGACTAATTATCCCTGTGTTTTTTTCCAATCACTCAAAAATGAGTCTAATCCTTTGTCAGTCAGTGGATGTTTGACTAACTGGGCCAATGTTTTGAAAGGAATCGTGCAAACATCGGCGCCAACCAGGGCAGCATCAACAATATGCATCGGATGACGAATAGAGGCGGCTAAAACCTGAGTTTCGTATTCATAATTGCCATAAATCTGGACAATATCTGCGATAAGTTGCATTCCATCTTGTGCAATATCGTCAAGACGCCCGATGAACGGGGAAACATAAGTGGCGCCGGCTTTGGCAGCCAGAATCGCTTGAGCTGCCGAAAAACATAGCGTCACATTAGTTTTGATACCCTCTGCCGTGAAGGTCCGAGTGGCCTTTAGCCCTTCCAGTGTGAGCGGACATTTGACTACCACGTTATCGGCAATTTTTGCTAATTCGCGACCTTCTTTAATAATTCCCACGGCATCTAAACTGATTACTTCAGCAGAAATGTCGCCGTCCACCATCGCACAAATTTTTGCTATGTGTGCTTTAAAATCAATATCTCCTTCTCTGGCGATGAGTGAAGGATTTGTGGTTACGCCATCAATTAAGCCCATTTCGTTGGCTTCCTGGATTTCGACTAAATTTGCGGTATCAATAAAAAATTTCATAGTTTTTGTAAATAGAAAATATTTTGACAATTGTAATCTAACCGGGACAGTTTAACAATTATGCTTTGGTTACTTTATTTCGTAACAGTCCGATTCCTTCAATTTCCACCTCACAGATATCTGAGTCCGACATTTTTGAAACTCCGGCGGGGGTTCCGGTGGCAATAATATCACCCACGTTGAGGGTCATTTGATTGGAAATATAACGAATCAAAAAGGGAATCGAGAACACCAACTGAGAAGTGTTTCCGTCCTGCTTAATTATCCCATTGACTCTTGTCACCAATTGTAAATTTGAAGCATTTAAATCAGTTTCCAGATAATTTAATACCGGACAAAAGGTGTCGAAAGATTTTCCGCGAGTAAATTGAACATCATTTCTTTGTATATCACGGGCGGTGACATCATTTAAACAAGTAAAGCCTAAGACATAGTCAAGCGGATCTTCAAGGTCTGACAAATTTTTAGCCGATTGTCCAATAATAACTGCCAATTCGCCTTCGTGTTCAACTTGATTTGATTGAGGTGGGATGACGATATTTTCACCGTGACAGATCAGAGAACTTGGAGCTTTTAAGAACAAAAGTGGTTCTTTGGGAACTTCGTTTCCGAGTTCAGCGGCATGG
>JANOEF010000222.1:0-2893 GCA_031413075.1 Acidobacteriota bacterium
CTATGAGCTTCGGCTAACTCCGCGTCAATTTCAAGCGCCTTGTTTGCCGCCGCCTTCGCTTTCGGCATAACTTCGGCTGCGGGAATCTCGCCGGAGAGCACCAGCGAGCGATAGGCATCCGAGAGTCCGACGTGGGCGAGCGCGTAGTTCGGATCAATTTCAATCGCCTGCTGAAAATATGCCATTCCTTTTTGGATTTCCGGCGGCGTTAATTTAAAGGTATGATAACGTCCTTTCAAATAAAGCTGATACGCTTCTGGGTTTTCCGTGTAGTTTTTGCCGAGTTGGAGTTGTTCGGAATTGGTTAATTTCGGGCGCAAATTCCTGGCGACAGCTTGTGCAATTTCGTTTTGGGTAGCAATGATGTCAGCGGAAGTTTTAATATATTGATTTCCCCAAATTTGCGAATCATCGCTTGGGTCAATCAAGCGAACATTGATCACGAACCGGTCGCCTATTTTTTTGATATCGCCCGTTACCAGCGTTTCCACCTTGAGTTGCGAAGCAATGGCTCGGGTATCGGTTTGATTATATTTAAACCGAAAAGCGGAATTTCTCGACATTACTTTCAAGCCCGCCAGTTGCGACAAATTATTAATGATGTTTTCCGTGATTCCGTCCGACAGATATTCGGCATCAGGTTCCTGGCTGGCATTAATAAACGGCAAAACGGCAACCGATTTCTTGCCGGTCACGCCTGAAACGGTTTTTTTGGCCGACCCCAAATAGTAGCCGAGACCGATTACTCCTAAAACCATCGCCATCAATGCGAGCACCGCAATTGGCTGGTGTTGTTTGAATTGTTGCGTGAAATTGAAATTTGTTCCATTTGTTCGGTTATTGGCATCGGTCGTCGTCTGTCTAACCGGTGTTTTGTTTTCATCGGTCGGCAAACGCGATTTTCCCAATCTCTCTTCAAACGCGAGATTTTCCTGCAAATCCTTTAAGTCTGTCAGAACCTCCTTCATCGTTTGATAACGCTCATCCTTATTTTTTCTGAGCATCTTTGAAACAATATGCTGCAATTCATCCGGTACATTAGCCGAAAAACGAGAAATCGGCTGAGCTTCCGCATTTATTAAATTGGCGAAAGTTTCCGAAACTGAATTTCCCGCAAACGGTGTCCTGGCTGTGATCATTTCGTAAATCATGACACCCAGACTGAAAATATCCGTCCGTTGATCAACCTGCTCACCTTTTGCTTGTTCGGGCGACATATAGTTGACCGTTCCTAAAATTATGCCCTTCGCTGTTTGGTTTTGTTTGACGGATGATTTTTCAAACCCGTCCGTATTTTGCTCGACCAGCTTCGCCAGACCGAAATCCAAAACTTTCACGAACCCGTCCGGTCTAATCATTATATTTTCCGGTTTGATGTCCCGGTGAATGATATGCGCCGTGTGCGCGGCTGAAAGAGCGTTGGCGATTTGAGCCGCTATCTCCAACCCTTCCAACAGTGTTATCGGCAACTCCTTAAAAGTGTCGCGCAAAGTTTTGCCTTCGATAAATTCACTAACCATATAATGCGCGTCTTCTGTTTCAAGAATTTCGTGAATAACCAAGATGTTCGGATGATTTAAGCCGGACGCGGCTTTTGCTTCTTGTGTAAATCTTTGGAGATTTGATCCGTGTTTGGCGAATTTTTCGTTTAGAACCTTGACTGCGACTTCTCGGTCGAGTCTTTTATCTTGTGCAAGATAAACCTTGCCCATTCCGCCCGCGCCAATTTGTTTGATAATCTCGTAATGCCCGATACATTTTCCACTTTCGAGATTTTTAGTTTGCTGGATAATATCTGCAACTTCAGCCACAGCCGGATTTTTCATAAAGCTTTCGGTTTGGTCAAAGGAGGCGAGCAGCGATTCGACCTCGCGATGCGTTTCCTCATCGTTGGCCCGCAGTTCATTGAGATATTGAAGCCGCAATTCGGGCGAGAGGTTTTTTAGAGTGAAGAATATCTCTTTTACTTTTTCCCAATTGTCATTGTTCATCTTGTCAACTCACGGTGCAGCCAGGCTTTTGCCATCGCCCAATCCTCAGCGACGGTCGTCCGCGAAATTCCTAATACTTTTGCGGTTTCTTCTAAAGTTAAATCGCCGAAATACCGCAATTCTATGATCCGCGCCTGCCGTTCGTCAATTTTTTCCAATCTGGTCAAGGCTTCATCAAGCGCCATCAAATCAATGCCTTTTTCTTTGACGGCCACCAGCTCGGCTTCCTCCAAAGGAAGTTTTACGATGTCGCCCCCGCGTTTATCGCGCTTTTTGGAGCGCGCATAATCAACCAAAATCCGACGCATTAAGTTGGCGGCAATGGCAAAAAAATGCGTTCGGCTTTCCCAATTTACTTCCCGCTGTTTAACTAACTTGAGATACGCTTCATGGATGAGCCCAGTAGTTTGAAGCGTGTGGTCGGAGCGTTCCTTTCTTAAAAAACGAGCGGCTTGCCGGTGAAGTTCTTCATAAACGAGCGGCATCAGTTTATCCAAAGCCTCCTGACTGCCACCGTTCCACGCCAGCAGCAACTGGGTGATATTATCATCTTCCGCTTGTCTAGTCTGTTCCATTCTGGTGACATTATAGCGCAAATCGTTACTGAAAAAATACAAAATTCGGTACAAGCAAAACTACTAGTATTGGAAATCATTCGAGGATAAAACTTAGTAAAAGGGGTAAAATAAGTTAAAACAGCTTCTGATACCATTTACCTTGAGAAACTGTGCCTTAAATTTTGTCCTCAAAAGTCCAACCAACTTATGGTCTTTGAAAATTAAATTCGACAATTAGTTGTTTTCTCTCGAATCAACGAGAGTGTTTCTCCGTAGAGTTTTGAATTCTTGGTTAAACCGATGTATTGCAACAGGGCGGCGGATTCTTGCTTGAATTGATTGAGA
>JANOEF010000223.1:0-2567 GCA_031413075.1 Acidobacteriota bacterium
CGTAAAAACTATGTTCAGCTATCAAATTGATGAAGACACGGAACTCCGGCTAATTGAACTGCGATACGCAGAAGAATTAAATGCTTTGATTACGGAGAACTATGAGCATATCAGAGAATGGTCGGCTTGGCTCACAGACAAAGAACGCTCGATTGAAAATACACGGGAATGGATTAAGAAAAATCTCGAACAGTTTGCCAGAAATGAAGGCTTTACTATCGGCATCTGGTATAAAGGCGCAATGGCGGGACAAATTGATTATGGCAATTTCAATCGGAACGACCGGAAAATAGAAATCGGCTACTGGCTCGGAGAATCTTTTCAAGGTAAAGGATTAGTGACAAAAGCGTGTCGGGTGCTGATTGATTATGCGTTTAATGAGTTGAAATTAAACCGTGTCGAAATGCGCTGTGGTGTCGAAAATAAAAAGAGCCGCAAGATTCCGGAAAAACTCGGATTTCGGGAAGAAGGAATTCTGCGGGAGGCAGGATGGCTGCACGACCACTTTGTTGATGAGGTAATTTACGGTTTGCTGGCAAGCGAATGGCAAAACAAAAGTAAATCATAAGGTCTTAGACAATCTCCAAAGCCAATTTGATGGCTTCTTCCAATTTCATTTTGCGCCCTCGCTCATAAAATTTGGCGAATTCGGCTTCCGGGAGAGAGGAACGAAGTTCGACTAGATAATTTTCACGGAAGTGATAGTCAACCGAATCTATTTCATAGCCGATTGATTCGCGCAAATGTTCCGCCGCGCCCGCGAGTTGTGTTGCGATCTGCAAGTTTTTGCGCCTGAGGGCAAGTGCGGCAAAACCATCCAGAAAATAGGAAATTCCAATTTTGTCCTGTAACTTATGGGATATGACCAAACCTTCGGCGAAGTGTAAACGCGCTGTTTCGTAATTGCCGCCGTCATAATCAACTGCTCCCAGATTATTAAGGTTTGCACTCAGACCTTCCTTATTGTTAAGTTGTTTGTAAATAATTAACGCTTCGGCAAAAAGTGGACGTGCCGCCACATTATCTCCTTCTGTTCGCTCTAAATTTCCTAAATAACTAAGGGAATGGGCGATTTCAGATTTATCATTCAACCCACGGCTGATTGCCAACGCCCGCTCACAAAAAATGCGAGCCTCCGCGAAATTTCCTTGTTGTCTTGCCAATGCGCCTAAGCCTCTAATCGAAAGCGTAATTTCTCGGTTGGTCCAAGCCGTTCCTTTATCAGCCAAAACTTCTTGGTGCATCAGCCGTGCCGTTTCGTAATCGCCCTGATTCCGTGCCGCTATTCCGATTCCGTTAAGTAATTTCATTCGCACTACTGATGAGAAGCTGTCGGCTCTTTCCAATGCTGTTTTTAACCAATCACGCCCTTCCGTTAGATGAGCGTGAAGAATCCAGAAAAACCGTAATGAAGCTGCCAAATGTGTTGCTATTTTCGCATCATTTTCTAATGACCAGCGAAGCGCGGTGCGGAGATTATCGTGTTCATCTTCTAACTGATTAAGCCATTCCGCTGATTTCTCACCTTGTAGATGCGGCTCGGCTTCTTCAGAGAGGGCGAGAAAATAAGCAGCCTGATTGCGGCGCATAGCCTCCGCCTCGCCGCTTGCCTCCAAAGTTTCAACCGCGTATTCGCGGACGACTTCCAACATCCGAAAACGTGATTCGCCGTCTAGGACGAGCAGACTGTTATTTACGAGTGAGGTAATGCCATCAAGAACCTCGATTTGGCTTTTGTTTGATTCGTAATTTGCACAAACCGCCTCCGCCGCTTCAAAGGTAAAGCCACCCGCGAAAACCGCCAGACGGCGAAATAAAATCTTCTCGTCTTGGTCAAGCAGTTCGTAACTCCATTCGACCGTATCCCGCACTGTTTGTTGTCTGTTGGGTAAATCTTTAGCTCCACCGATCAATAGTTTTAAGCGATTTTCCAATCTTTCCAGAATTGACTGAGGTGAAATAATACGAACCCGGGCAGCAGCAAGTTCAATCGCCAACGGCAAGCCATCAAGCTGCAAGCAAATTTCCGCCACGCTGTTGGCATTTTCTTCCGTCAAAGCAAAGTTTGATTTTACCGCTCGCGCTCGTTCGACAAACAATCTGACCGACCCATTTTGAGCTAATTCGGCAAGCGAACTTTGCGCCAAATTTTTAGGCACGGGAAGTGGCGGAACAACGAATTCATAATCTTTGCTAAGGTGAAGACGGGCGCGGCTCGTAACTAAAATTTTCAAATTCGATGCTGTTTGGATACCGCGACAACGGCGGCGGCCCAGTTCAAACCGGTGAAGAGGCGGACGATCACGTAAAAAGACGAGGCGGCGAAGATCGACGCCAGTACGACGAGGCCGCTCGTTATCGACAGGCCGGACTGCTCAACCGTGCGGCGCAGAGGTTCGACGAGCCGGCCGGAGCGACCGAGCAGGGCATCGAGGCCCTTGAGCGCGCTGAGCGGCGCCGCGCGGCGCGTCAGGTTGTCGGTGCGCGGACCGTCCGGCACGACCTCGGCCCGCAACCGCTTGCGCAGCTGCTTCGCCGACTTGTCCTCGGGTATGAGAACGAAGGCC
>JANOEF010000224.1:0-6031 GCA_031413075.1 Acidobacteriota bacterium
TGATGAAAGTGACAGTTTTATAACGTGGCTCAATCGCGGTCAGAACCAAGCCCACATTGGCTCCGTTCGAAATCCCCAAAAACCCTATTTTTTGGCGGTCGAGATCATCCCGAGTTTCCAGATAATCTAATCCGAGCCGTAAATCTGTAATCCAATTGACCATTTGTTTGCGAAACTCAACACTTGAATTTTCAGGCGGAATATATTTTTTGGGAAATGGACGGTCAAGATAGCCCTTCAGCCCGACCGCGAAAACAGCCCGTCCGGATTTAATAAAAGGTGCGGCAAACATTTCGACTGAATCCGGCAGACTCCGAATCCCGCGCACCACATCGCCGGGCGGGACGTAATGTATAACTTGCAGAGGCTTGGCGGCATTTTTGGGTAAATAAAGATATGCGATGGCTTGTTCACCGCCTTCGCCGGTGAAGTCAATTTTTTCGCGAATCCAATCGCCTTCGTCTTTATTTTCCACAATCTGTGCTTTGAGCGGCTTTTTATCGTATTGATAATGGGTCAGCCAGGTCTTAAATTCATTGTCACCGGAGGGCTGATAATCGGGAGTTTCGGCTGGCGGAAGCATTTGTCCTCCCTGGTCGCCGGAAGCTGCCTCCGAATTCAAGACGCAACGAAAGCCGATTTGATTTGAGGTGTAAAAACCCGGATATTCACCATAATCGCCAAATGAATAAACCAGATCATTCCATGCCCCCCCACTTGTGACAAAGCCGTCAGGACTCTGATTGAGATTCCATTCAGACACATTTCCCGCCATATTAAATGCTCCAAAGGGACTCATCCCAAATTCATTTTTATCGGTTTCGACCGTTCCGGCGCCGCGAAAATTGGCTCGATTTTCAGTGGTTTCGCCCTGTTTGATAACACCCCAGGGCATAGCGTTGTATCTGGGGTCAAACGCGCCGTCCCGGGCAGCTTTCTCCCATTGAAAAACGGTTGGTAATTTTTTTCCCCGAAACTCGGCGTAAGCGGCCGCTTCATACCAGGTAATATCGGTGACCGGAAAGTTTGCTTTGCCATCCGGAAAAGTTTGATTTGACCAGTTTCGAGGTCCGGGCAATCCGGTTCTATCTTTTAATATCTTGACAGCTTCATCTAAAGGAATTGGTTTTCCGTCTTTGACGAAGGGAACCCGCCAAAATCCACTTTTAACATATCCGCCGGCCAAAATAAATTCCTTAAATTCGGCATTGGTAACCTCAAATTTATCAAGATAGAACCCTTCCAGATTAACTTTTTTCTCGGTTGTTCGCGACCAGTTGACCAGACTATACTCACCCTTTGGTACATAAACCATCTTATCGGGAAGTTTGTCGGCTTCAATCAGAGTTGTTTCAATTTTCAGAGGCGGCGAGGCTATAAACGAACCGCCAACTCGGGGAATAATCCCGGAAATCGTTCGTTCAAATTTTGCAAAACCTGCTTTTTCTATCTGCAAAATGTATTGGCCGCGGGCAATTCGCAAATCGTTGATCGGGGTGTCGCCAAGATATTCGCGTTCGGCAAACTTGCCTTCAGCATTTTTAGCATACCTCCGGAGATAAACTCTGGCGCTTTTTGGTTCGGAATTGACGGTTAGGTAATCGGAAATAGTGGGCATTAATTTGGCTAAAGTCGCATCATCGGATAAAACTTGTTCAGCCTTGACGGCTAAATCAAATGCCTCAAAGTTCTTTTCCGCCAAACTTAATTCTTCCGCTGTTTTCAGATATTGACGCGCCTGATTGAATTTGTAGTATTTCCATCCAAAATACCCCCCGGAGCCAATTACTAAACAACTAATCATCAGCAATAAAAATTTGCTCCAACCAAAACTCTGCTTGCCGGATCGGACAGATTTTAATTCAGTGGTCGGATGTTCTGAAAAATATTGACTGAGTTTCTGGTTAATTTCATTGTCCCCGGAAGCGGTTGAGACGTGAACAAGTAATTGTTCTTCAAAATCTAATTCTTGTTTGTGATGTCTTAAATCAGCCATCATTGCTTGAGCAGTTTGATACCGTTCAGCGGGTTCTTTTTGCAGCGATTTTTCTAAAATTTTATTGAACTCGGCCGGGATTTGAGCTGACTTGAGCGGGCTCTGATAAAGGATAGCCGCAAGTTTTTCGACAGTATTTTCACCTCCAAAAGGTGTTTTCCCTAAAACCATTTCATACAACAGGACACCCAGACTCCATAAATCCGTCCGATGGTCAACCTCTTTCCCGCGCACTTGTTCGGGCGACATATAGCTAACCGTTCCGAGAATCATCCCGGGGGTGCTGAGTAGCGTTTTGAAACTTGATTCCGCCTCAGTTGAATCAAAAGTCACTCTTTTTGCCAATCCAAAATCGAGCACTTTTATTTGATTATTACTGGAAATAATGATGTTAGCCGGTTTGATATCGCGATGAACGATACCTCTCGAATGAGCTTCGGCCAGGGCATCCGCAATTTGAATGGTAATTTCTAAAGCCTCAGAAATTGATAAAGCCTTGGCTTTTATCCGAGCCGAAAGCGTTTCACCTTCGACATATTGCATCACAATAAACTCGCGTCCCCCGTCTTCGGCAATTTCGTGAATTGTGCAAATATGTGGATGTTCGAGGGCCGCAGCAGCCTGAGCTTCGCGCAAAAATCGTTTGTTTGAGTTTTCGTCTATTGAAGAGAGAAATTTAAGGGCCACATTTCGATTGAGGCGCAAATCTTTGGCCAGATAAACCTCGCCCATCCCGCCCGTCCCTAACAATTTGACAATTTGAAATGAACCGATTTTTGTCTCACTTTCAAAACCCGATGGACTTATTAAATTAGAAAATCCAATTTTCGGTGAATCTATAAAACTATCTGTTTCATCATTTGCATCAAGAAGTGCCTCAATTTCACGGCGCAAATCCTCGTCATCAACACAAATTTCATTCAAATAAGCCATCCTCTGGTCAGATTTTTTTTCGAGTGCGATGTTGAATATTTTGCTAATTTCTTGCCACTTTTCAGCGTTCATTTTGTTTTCAACCACCGGAAGTGCAAACTCAGCTAAAAAATAATCTTTGGGAAAAAGCCTGTAAAAAAACCATTTAACTGAGCTTTCTAAAGGTTAATTATCTCTCTTGACTTTTGCTTAACTACATAATATGTATCGCATACCCCTCAATTTTGGATTCAAAATACTTTTCCCAATCCGAAAAGATCAGTCGGGGTAGGTTAACCTTGCATTTGGGTTTTTAGCCAAGCCCTGGCTAAACTCCAATCCCGGACAACTGTATTGACGTGGACTTTTAAAACCTCCGCAATTTCTTCATTGCTCAAACCGCCAAAGAATCTTAATTCGACCACTTGACTTCGCCTCTTATCAATTTTAGATAATTCTTCAAGCGCTTCGTCCAGAGCCAATATTTGAGCCGGTTTTTCTTTAACAAAAACAAACACATCATCTAAAGAAATCTTTTCCGCAACTCCGCCTCGTTTTTCGGCCTGATAACTCCGGGCGTAATCCACCAAAATCCTTCGCATCAAATTGGCCGCCATCGCGAAAAAATGACCTCGATTCTGCCAGTTTGTTTTTTGTTCTACTAATTTCAAAAAAGCCTCGTGAACCAAAGCGGTCGGTTGAAGCGTGTGACCGTCACGCTCGCTTTTTAGGTAATGAGCCGCTAATCGGCGTAATTCGGCATAGACCAACGGTATTAATTGATCCACCGCTTCGCCTCTCCCTTCTTTCAAATCTTGTAAGAGCCGCGTAACTTCGCGTGTTTCATCCTTTGGCAAACTCATTTTGCTCGCACCAATTTGATTTTAACCTAAATAACCAATAAATAGAGCCATCCTGATAAATCCGCAACTCAATGCGTCTCATAGTTAATATTCAGTTCATCTCGCAACTACCGTTTGAAAAAAAGTTAAAAACAGCACGCCCTCCAAATTCAAAAGACATAAAACTGATTAATATTTTTATCCTGATTTTATCGCTATTCGAAAAAAATCCAAAATATTTTTTCAGGTTGTGGTGTTTTTTATCTTCAATCTTCGCGTATTGGGGTGAAAACACATTTTCAAACTTTTTTGAGAGGTACAAAAAGATGAATTCCCCCCCGCTGACAACCAAACAAAATTCAATTTTACCACGTATTGCCCAGGGCGAAGCGAACGCATTTGAAGATTTTATCCAGGCCTATGGCAATTTAGTGTGGTCTATCGCCAAAAAATATGCCCCAACCATCGAGGATGCCGAAGATGCAGTGCAGGACGTTTTTATGGAAATCTGGCAATCTGCCGACCGTTTTGACCCGAGCAAGTCTTCCGAAGTAACTTTTATTTCACTCATTACCCGGCGCCGTTTAATTGACCGGGTCCGTAAAATTTATCGTCAACCATCCTTTCAATCTATTGAGGACACCTTTGAGACCAGTCCAAATATTTTAGAAAATCAAATCTTAACCTCGATCGAAGCGAAAAAAGCAGTTCAAGCCATGGAGCAAATTCGACCTGAACAGCGCGAATTGATGGTTTTGACAATTTTCGAAGGAATGTCCCACGGTGAAATTGCCGAAAAAACTAACCTTCCGCTCGGCACGGTCAAAACCCATATCCGGCGCGGATTTAATAATGTTCGAAAAATGTTGAACAAAACTGCTTTTCAACCGACCGCCGCAGCCTGATCTGAATTTACTTAATGGTTTATTGCGAATAAAATTAAAAATATTTTCCTAGTTGAGGTTTAAAATTGAGTAATTTAATTCGCTTCGGGGTCAGCATTGAAAAAGATTTGCTGGATAATTTTGACACTTCAGTCGCTAAACGCGGGTATGCGACCCGGTCTGAGTCTATTCGGGATCTGATTCGGGATTCGTTAATTGAACAAAAGATAGACTGTCCGTCAGACACTCTTGTAGTCGGTAGTTTAACGATTATTTATGACCATCATGCTTCTCACTTGTTGCAGGAAATGGCCCAGATTCAACATTGTCATCATGATTTGATTCTTTCCGTGATGCACCTTCATGTCAGTCATAAAGATTGTTTGGAATTAATTGCCTTATCCGGGCAAGTCAATCAAATAAATGAGTTAGCAAACAATTTAATCAGTCTCAAAGGAGTTAAAAATGGAAAACTATTTCTGACGTTACCTTCTGCTGACATTGTCGCCGGGTAGCGTGCCACGATTTTCATTTTCGTGCTATATATGTTAGGTTCATCTATCACGAAGAAAATTTTATGAAGATTATTTTTACTACAATTTTAACTTTCCTAACGTTATTAATACCTAATCTCTTAGCCCAAAATTCAACCCGGATTTCAGGGGTTGTTGTCTCAGGACAAAATGAAGTGGTTCCAAATGCGACAATTGCAATCGTTACTGGAACAGCCAAACGAACTATCATAACTGATGGTGAAGGCTTTTTTTCCTTTGAGGTATCAAAAGAATCAATTTTAATTTCAGTTTCCGGTAAAAACATTCAGGAAAAAACCTTTCCTCTCGCGCCAGAGGAGTTTTCCACAAATCTGCGATTGGTCATCAGCTACATCATTGCTCCGATTCACGAAGAGTTAATAATTACCACCGCAACCCTTGAGCCGAGCATTGACCGCCGTAACGAAAAAATATACGAGAACACGCTTTTTTCACGAGATGATCAGATTTTTCAGACGCTTGATGCCGGAATCAATGCCGGACAACACGAAGGCGGCGGCAAGTCTTTGGAAATCAGACGTTTCGGCTTCAATCTTGACCATGGCGGGGTCAATGGCGGACTCAAAGTTTTGACCGACAATATCCAACAAAATCAAGGAACCCAAGGTCACGGACAGGGTTATTTAGGGAGTTTGAAATCGCTTTCCCCTGAATTAGTTAAGGATGTCGAGATTTTGAATGGGCCGTTTTCGGCTCAATACGGTGATTTCTCCGGTCTGGGTGTGGTTCATATCAAACAGCGCGAAGAATTGGAGCAACAATTGACAGTCCGTCTCCAGAGAGGCAGTTATAATTCGTTCCGGTCGTTTCTAGGATTCAGTCCGAAACTCAAAAATATAGCTT
>JANOEF010000225.1:0-12618 GCA_031413075.1 Acidobacteriota bacterium
CTGCCGACCACGGTAATGACCCGTCAATGCCCGGCTCCGATCACACCCGCGAATATGTGCCTTTACTCGTCTATGGAAAATCGGCAAAAGGCGGAGTTAATTTAGGCACCCGGCAAAGTTTATCGGATATTGGGCAAACCATTGCTAAGAATTTTGGTCTGGAATTGAAGGATGGGGTGAGTTTTTTAGAGGAAATTTAATCGATGTTTGCCAAAATCCGCGACAAGCTGCGTGAGAAAAAATAGAAAAATTAACCACCGATGAACACAGATAGACACAGATATTATTTGGGATTTTAAAATGATCTAATTATCAAAAGCAATCTGTGTTCATCGGTGTTTATCTGTGGACAAAAAACTTTCAATTATGCCAAAAAAACTATTCTTAGTTATCGCTTTTATTTTATCAATTGCAGTGGCGAATTTCGCCCAAAAAGCTACTCCATATTTAACCGAACCCTCGATTTCGCCTGACCGCAAGGAAATAGCCTTTGTTTCAGGGGGCGACATTTGGACGGTCGCGGCCGGCGGTTCAGTGGCGCAGCTGCTGGTTTCGCACGTCGCAAACGAGTCTCGCCCGCTTTATTCGCCGGACGGAAAGCTACTGGCATTTAATTCAAATCGAACCGGCGCGGGCGATATTTATGTTTTGAATCTGGAATCGGGCGAATTACGGCGGATGACTTTTGACGATTCAAATGATCAGCTCGATGCCTGGTCGCGTGATGGAAACTGGCTTTATTTTTCGTCTTCAAGCAAGGATATTTCCGGTATGCAGGACATTTTTCGGGTTTCGATCAATGGCGGAACACCGATGCCAATCAGTAATGACCGTTACACGGCTGAGTTTCAAGCCGCCCCGGCGCCGGATGGTTCAATCGCCTTTGCAGCTCGCGGAATCTCAGCCGGGCAATGGTGGCGAAAGGGACGAAGTCACATAGACGAAAGCGAAATTTGGCTTAAAAAAGGTGAAACTTACGAGCAAATAACGCAGCGTGGCGCGAAACAAAATTGGACGATGTGGAGCGCCGACGGCAAGCAGATCTACTTTGTTTCAGACCGCAGCGGAACAAATAACATTTGGTCGCAAGCCCTCACCGGTCAGGCTAAACAACTGACCGGTTTCACTACCGGAAGAGTGCTGTTTCCAAATATTTCATACGACGGCAAGCAAATCGTTTTTGAGCGTGATTTTCGCATCTGGTCAATGAACACCGATAACGGAAAAGCCGCAGAAATTCCGATTACCCTGCGCGGAGCGGCCACCTCGCCGATTTCCGAGCGGGTCACGCCGCAGGTTGGAGAACTCGCGCTTTCGCCCGATGGCAAAAAAGTTGCGGTGGTCGGGCGTGGAGAGGTTTTTGCAGGCTCGGCCAAAGATGGCGGAGAGGCAGTGCGGGTTACTAAAACGGCTGCCGCCGAAAGTTTTGCCGCCTGGTCGGGTGACAGCAAAAAGTTGGTTTATTCATCCGAAAGAAACGGCACCATGCAGATTTTTCAGTATGACTTTGCGACTGAAAGCGAAACGCAATTGACCAGTGCCGGAAATGATTATTCGCCGGTTTTTTCGCCCGATGGAAAAATGATGGCTTTTATCCGCAATGGCCGCAAGCTGATGACTTATGACGTGGCTGCCAAACAAGAGCGCGAACTTTGTAGTTTTTTTACCGATTCACCTCCGCTGATCGGCAAGCGTTCAATTGCCTGGTCGCCTGATAATAAATGGATCGCGTTTTTAACTTATGCACCCGAAACCCGTTCTTACACCAATGTTTCCATCGTTTCGGCAACCGGCGCAACGGCTCGCCCGGTTAGCTTTTTGGCAAATTCAAACGCCGGAGCGATTTCCTGGAGTCCAGATGGCTCATATCTTCTTTTTGATTCGAGCCAGCGAACGGAAAATGGAGTGGTAGCCCGAATTGACCTTAAACTTCGCTCGCCGAAATACCGCGAAGATCAATTTCGGGATCTTTTCAAACAAGAGAATCCAAAGGATAAACCCACTCCGAATCCCGCCAATCCGAATCCCGCCCCGAGCAGTTCGCCTACCCCACCGGTTGATGATAAAAAGGAAGATAAAAAAGGAACCGAAATAGTTTTTGAAGATATTCGCCAACGAATGAGTATTCTCAGACCGGGCATTGATGTTGGAAATGTCACCATCAGCCCCGACGGAAAAGTTTTATTGATCAGCGCATCGGCCGAAGGTCAGTTTAATTTCTATACAATCTCGTTGGATGAACTGGCCACGGACCAGTCTGCCCGGCAGTTGACCTCAACCGCCGGATTCAAATCCGAAGCTCAGTTCTCGCCTGATTCAAAAGAGGTTTATTATCTCGAAAACGGGCGAATCAATATCGTTTCGCTCGACCGCCGCGAAGTTCGGCCCCTGGCCTTAAACCTCGACATGAATGTAAGTTTTGCCCAGGAAAAGATGGAAGTTTTCAAGCAAGGCTGGCGCACCATGCGCGATAATTTCTATGATGATAAATATCACGGAGCCGATTGGAACGCGGTTCAAAAAACATACGAACCATTGATACAATCCGCCCGGACCATGGATGAAGTCCGCCGTCTGTTGAATTTGATGGTCGGCGAATTGAACGCTTCGCATCTGGGCGCCGGCGGACAATCGGGCTTTACGCCAACTCCGATCGGCAAGCTCGGGCTGAGGTTTGACCGCAGCGAATATGAAACAAGCGGACGTTTGAAAATTACGGAAATAATTGATTTGAGTCCGGCGGCTGTTTCTAAAGAAATCAAGGTCGGCGATTATCTGATGAGTATTGACGGCGCCAACGTCGATGCCAAAACAAATCTTGATGAACTTTTGGAAAACAAAGTCAATCGGCGGGTAGTTTTGGGCATTTCGACCGATGGTGCCACCAAACCCGAGGTTGTCGTCAAACCGATTTCGACCGGTGCAGAGAAAAATCTCCTTTATCGGCAATGGGTTGAAGATAATCGCAAATATGTCGAAAGAATCAGTAACGGCCGACTCGGCTATGTTCATCTGCCCGATATGGGCGAAGGAACGCTCAATCAGCTCTACATTGATTTAGACGCCCAAAACCAGGCCAGAGAGGGCGTGATTATTGACATCCGCAACAACAACGGCGGGTTTATCAATCCGTATGTGATTGACGTTCTTTCGCGCAAAGGCTATCTAAAAATGACTGAACGTGGACTCTGGACAGTTCCCGGTCGCTCCGCCCTCGGGCAACGCTCGCTGGAACGCCCGACTATTTTGATCACTAATCAGCATTCGCTTTCCGATGCCGAAGATCTGACCGAAGGCTATAAAACCTTAAAACTCGGCAAAGTGGTCGGCGAACCGACTTCGGGTTGGATCATCTTTACCTGGAACACAACTCTTTTTGACGGCACAACTCTGCGGATGCCGCGCCAACGAATTGACGGCGCAGACGGCAAAAATATGGAACTCAATCCGCGCACGGTTGATGTTCCCGTCACCCGGCCGATCGGCGAAAGTGTGACCGGGAAAGATAGTCAGTTGGAGGTGGCGGTGCGGGAATTGCTGGGGCAGATTGGGAAGTAAAGACGGATAAATGCAAATGTCCGAGTCGAAAATGCCTTCGTATTTTGTATTGTTCAAAATCTGTTGCCCAACACCCAGAGCTACGGATTTTGTATTGCAAACTCTTGTAGTTCCGGTTGTATATTGTTGATTTAATAGCAAATACAATTGTCAATAATAATTTTATTGCAGCTAGTCCCGCAAATGAAATTAGTTAAAAGGTGCGTCTATTAACGAGTTGTGTGCCATACTTAAACGACAGAACCTAAAATAGAAACAATGAGAATAATATTTTTAAGCATTTTGACAATTCTATCCTACTCGACAGTTTTGGGACAGACTTCATTATCAGCAAAGCAAATCGAACTACTTGACGGCATTGCCACACAGGACGTACCAAAAAATGCACCCGGAATTGCAACAGCCATAATCCAAGACGGAAAAGTGATTTATGAAAAGTATGCAGGTTTCGCAGACTTAGCAGACAGTACTCTAATCAAAAATTCTACTCGTTTCAACATCGCTTCAAACGGCAAACAATTTACTGCATTGGCGATATTGACCTTAGTGGAAAAAAAGAAACTTAAACTTTCAGACGATATTAGAAAATGGTTCCCAAACCTTTACCCAAATTTAAAGGATAGAATATCAGTACAAAGTTTATTAAACCATACAAGTGGCATTAGAGATTGTTATGACTTATGGTCATTACAAGGTTTTACTTGGTGAGAAAATTCATTTAACAACTATGATGTATTAACATTGATTGAAAAACAATCTGATTTGAATTTCAAACCAGACACGAAATATTTATACAGCAATACAAACTATATTTTGTTGGCATTACTTGTAGAAAAAGTAACGAAGAAAACCTTCGTGGAATATACAATTGAGATGTTCCGCCAACTAAATATGCCAAATTCTTCCTTTGAAAGTGACTACACCAAAATAACTGGACAGATAGCAAGAGCTTATTTCAATTTTGACACTTGGACAACATATAATTGGATTTGGAATGTGGTTGGTGACGGTAACATTTTCTCAACCTTAGAAGACCAAATTCAATGGGAAAAATTAGTGCAAGGAAAAGGCAATTCAGCTTTTAGTAAAAAACTTATTGCACAAAGTCAAAAGTTAATTGAAGGCTCAAAATTCTCAAACTATGGTTACGGACTTGAATTTGGTAAATACAAAGATTTATCTTATCGTTTTCACGAAGGTGCGACTGGTGCTTGGAAAGCAACTGCAATTAGGTTTCCCCAAAACAAAACTTCGATTGTAACATTAACAAACACAGGGAAGTCAATCCCATACAACCAAACAAGACAAATGGCGGATGTCATTTTCGACTTGAAATCAGAAGAAACATATTTAGTAACCAAACCATCAAGCATAGGTAGATATATTAGTGAAGATGAAATCTTGGGAACTTATTTAACTGAAAGTGATTTTGCATTCACATTTGAGAAAATCGACAACAAGATATTTTTAAAAAGAGTAGGCAGAAACGATGTTGAATTAGAGCGAGAAGCTGACAACATTTTTCACCAAAAGTTCGATCCAGCATTTAAGCAAGAATTCTCAGAGAATTCAAAAGGAGAAATGCAAGTGACAGCATACTATGTTAACCATTCACCGTATAGTTTGACGAAAGTAAATCAAATAGAAAAAAGTTTCGATTTTAAAACTATAAATGGTAATTATGTAAACTCAGAAACAAACACAACGCTAAGTATAAATTATCTTGACGGTATGAATTATGAAATTACTTTCCGAAATGACTACAAGACAAAGGGATTACTGGTTTCAACTAACAAAATGCTTGTCGACTTTTATAGTTTAGAAATACAAAATAGAGAATTGTTCCTAAACGGAGAAAGAATGAAAAAAGTGAAATATGTACGAAAATGAGAAGTACGGCACACAACATCGGTTTTGCAAAATGGCGGGTGCAGTGCTTCTATGACAGTTTAGTGCAAGGTTCAAATTCAGTTTTTCAATTGAACATTTGTGCTGAAAATCCGCCACTTCGCAAAGCCGAGAACCGTTAGCGGGCAGACGAAAAGACCACCCGAACAACTAAGCACCAATGCACAATTAACAATGGACAATGGACAATGAAGAAAACCCAAAAACCAAGGTTACTCAACAATTTGCAAACTATTTTTTATTTTCAATAATGTCGCAAAACTTTTGCTGACCTGCTTAGTTATTTGTGGCCAAGGCTTTGTCGCATAGCGACTGAGTGACTTTAGCCGTGTAATTTATTGCCGATTTTCAATTGCCGCTGACGCGACAACGATTTCTTATCTTAAGCTTTCCGTGCGTTAAGACACGTGGACAGAATTAAATTAAAATGTTTGGTAAAGTTCTGAGTCCCGCCTTCAGGCGGCCACCGCCAGCGAAGCGCCACGGAAAAGCCGTCTCAAGACGGGACTCAATCCTGCTTAAAAATTATTTTGTCCATTTACAAACTGAAACGATGACAGACATTTTTTGTTGACTACGCCACAGCAGATATAGCTGCCGGAGCTAAAACCGTGTCAATCGTGTGAATTACGCCGTTTGTAGCGTCCACATTGCGAGCTTGTAATCTGGCTCCGTTAATCTTAATGCCATCGGTCGCTTCAATTTTTAATGGTTGCCCCTGGAGTGTTTTAGCAGTCGTGATTTGGGCGAGTTCAGCGGCCATTACTTTGCCCTGGATAATGTGATAGGTCAAAATTTCAACGAACTTTGCTTTATTTTCAGGTTTACGCAGATCGCTCAGAATGTCCGCCGAAAGCTTGGCAAAAGCAGTATTGGTTGGAGCAAAAATTGTAAAGGGTCCGGACTCCCGGAGTTTATCATTCAATCCGGCATCGCTAATTGCTTGAGTGAAGGTAGAAAACTTTGAATCTCTTCGTAGAACATCGTCTAAAGTATAATGATCCGACATATTACTCCGTTAGTTAGTTAGCAAAAGGCAGACGATTCTCCCATAATTACACGAGAATCAGACCAACAATTGCCTTTTAACTTGTTTATCGGGCTAGTTTAATTCAGGTAGGTCTGGCGATTTCCAGAGAGATCTGAGAAAAGAGTAAGCTGGGTTCTTTACCTATTCAGAGTATCTCAGTAGTTGACTATCTGTCAAAAAAGGGTAAGGCCTTGAGCGTCAATTTTGTGACTTTGGAAAAAATTTGCGAACTACTCAATTACCGACCGGGCGATGTTTGGAAACTTCAACCGCCGTCCCACTAAAACAACTTTTTTATTTCAATTTGTGGAATAAAAAGTTATATTTTGAGGATTAAATCAACGGAAAGACTTTCTTGTAGTATTTATGAACGTGCGTGACGAAAAACTAATAAGTAATCAAAGTAATCCTCTCACTGAGGGTGTCAAAGAGGTTTTGTTACAGGGCTTGGGACTCATTGAAAAGATTGATGATGCGGCTTTTACAGAAGGAAACCGCGGAAGTGTCGGAATTCATTTTCGGCATTGTCTCGATTTTGCTTCAAATTTTTTGAGCGGACTGAAAATCGGTAAAATTGATTACAGTCAGCGTCAGAGAAATACCGAGGCGGAAACCAATCGTGAACAGGCGATACTCAATCTGGCAGTTGTCATTCGTGAGCTTCAAGCCATAAGAATTTCTGATTTGGAGACTGAGGTGATGGTTAAAACTGAAGAAATTAGCGGCGTGAGGGGCAAACCCAAATGGGCCAGGTCCTCGGGTTTGCGCGAACTCGATTTTTTGCAAAGTCATACGATTCATCACTTTGCATTGATTGCCTATAAACTTCGGGCACTCGGCGTTGAGGTCGGCGAAGACTTTGGGGTCGCCCCTTCGACGCTGAAATACTGGCAAGCGGAAAAAGCCACAGCGGCTTGAATTTTAAGGAGAATCAGAAATGGAAATGTCTAAAGGATGGTTGATTGGAAGCTGGGTTTTACGGATTATTGTGGCAGTTATTTTATTACAAACATTATTTTTCAAATTTACCGGTGCCGAAGAATCAAAATATATTTTTTCAACCTTGATGGGGCCGGAAAATGAATGGATCGGGCGGATCGGTTCGGGTGTGGTCGAACTCTTCGCCACGATTTTAATTCTTTATCCGGCAACTACCTGGCTCGGCGCATTGCTCGCTTTGGGAACCATGTCGGGCGCGATTATGAGCCATTTAACCCAACTCGGAATCGAGGTCAAAGGCGATGGCGGATTGCTCTTTGGTCTGGCAATCGTGGTTTTTGCGGCAAGTGCGATGCTTTTATTGATCTATCGCAAAGCAGTTCCATTGATCGGGCAGTTTGTCTAGGAAAGCTGCCCGCGAATCGGCGCTAATAATTAAAAGAGGTGTTTAAGTTTTCTTATTCGCGTTTTTTTGCGTTCATGCACAGGCCAAACTGTATTAAGATTCTTTTAGATGTCAGAAACAACTAAACGAAAAATCTATCAACGCCGATGGTTTTGGCTCCTCTCAGTTTATCTTTTACTGCTGATTTGGTCGGATGTTTCGCGTTTCAGTCGGCCCGAAATACCTTTTCCGACCGATAAAAAATTTGTCATGCTTCGGGCTCTTTCCGGCGAAAAAACGCTTGAAACAACAATTCGATTTGCCTATCAGGAATTTTTGCCCGCTGAACAAACCGATTCAACCCCGATAATTTTGCTCCACGGAAGTCCGGGCGACAGCGGCAGTTTGAGAAAGATCGGACAGGAATTGGGTAAAACCCGGCGGGTTATCGTTCCCGATTTGCCCGGTTTTGGACATTCAACCGAGAATATTCCGGATTATTCTTTTCGCGCTCACGCCCGCTATCTGCTCGAACTGGCCGACCAATTGAAAATCGAAAAATTTGATCTGCTTGGTTTTAGTATGGGCGGCGGAGTTGCACTGAGTTTGGAATCCATCACTCCCGGCAAATTGCGCTCGATCACGATGGTTTCGGCCATCGGCGTCCAGGAATATGAGCTGTTGGGTGAATACCATCTCAATCACGCCTTGCACGGGGTTCAACTCGGTTTCTTTTGGCTGTTGCAAAAATTTACCCCACATTTCGGTATTTTTGACGGGATGACGATTTCGTATTGTCGAAATTTTTATGATTCGGATCAAAGACCATTGCGCCAAACTTTGCAACGGACAGAACTTCCCTTTTTGATCCTCCACGGCACCCAGGACCCGCTGGTTCCGGTCGAAGCGGCCCGCGAACACGCCCGGCTTGTTCCCCACAGCGAGTTTCACGAATTCACGAACGACAACCATTTTTTTGTCTTTATGCGCCCCGAAAAAGTGTTGCCGCGAGTCGAAAGTTTTCTCCGGAGCGTTCAGAAAGGAACCGCAAAAAACCGCGCAAGTGCTGATGCACAAAGGATTAGCGAATCACAAAAACCATTTCAACCCGAAATTTCCGAAGCCCAAGGCGCCACTGCGGTTGTGCTTTTTCTGCTGCTCGCGGTTTCAACTCTGATCAGCGAGGATTTGAGCTGCATTACGGCGGGTGTTCTCGCGGCTCAAGGACGAATTAGTTTGACTTTGGCGATTCTGGCGTGTTTTTTCGGCATTTGGGTTGGCGATTTAATTCTGTTTTTAGTCGGGCGCTGGTTTGGGAAACAGGCTTTAGAACGCGCCCCGCTTCATTGGTTTATCAGCGAAGATTCGGTCAAACGCGGGGCTGAGTGGTTTCAGAGACGCGGAGCTGTGGCAATTTTCCTGAGCCGTTTTACGCCGAGTCTGCGATTGCCGATGTATCTCGGCGCCGGAATGTTTCGGATGAACTTTTTCAAATTTGCTTTGTGGAGCGCCCTCGCCGTTGCGCTGTGGACTCCGATTTTAGTCTATCTGGCAGCCTGGCTCGGCGCCGAAGCCATCGAAGCGGCCTTTCTGCAAGGACAAAATGTCATCTGGAAACTCATTTTAGCTTTCTTCATCGGCTATTTTCTGATCAGATTTTTGTTAAAATTGACCACTTGGAAAGGTCGCCGTCTCGCCCTTGGCAGATGGAAACGATTTCGTCAGTGGGAGTTCTGGTCAATGAAAGTCTTTTATCTGCCGGTTTTGGCTGAGCTCGGGTGGTTAATGTTCAAATATAAAAGTTTGACGATTTTCACTTGTGCGAATCCGGCCATTGAAGCCGGTGGTTTTGTTGGTGAATCAAAAAAGGAAATTTACCAGGGGTTAAGCAAGTCACCAAAAAACGAACCATATTTGCTCAAATTTATCACGCTTGAAAAAGACCAAACAGAAAAATTAAATATTGCCCGTAATTTCATCGAATCAAATAACTTAACTTTCCCCATCGCCTTAAAGCCCAATGCCGGTGAGCGCGGGGCAAATGCTTTTATCGTCAAAAGTGAATCAGAACTCGAAAATCGTTTAGCCGACATTAAAGAAGATTCGATTTTGCAGGAGTATGCGGGCGGCGAAGAATTCGGCGTTTTTTATTATCGTTATCCAAATGAGGCAAAGGGGCGGATTTTTGCGATTACCGAAAAAGTTTTTCCAAAAGTTATCGGCGACGGCATTTCAACCCTCGAAACTTTAATTTTGCGAGATGACCGCGCTATTTGTTTGGCCCCGAGCTATTTCGTCCGTAACCGGGAAAATCTGGAAAAAGTTTTAACCGAAGGCGAGATTTATCAAATAATTGATATCGGGACACATTCCAAAGGAGCGATCTTTCTGGATGGAGCGCGGTTTATCACGCCCGAACTGGAAGAGAGAATTGATGAAATTTCTCAAAGATTTGCAGGCTTTTATTTCGGACGTTTTGACATTCGCGTGCCCTCGCTTGAGGATTTTCAACGCGGCGAAAACTTGAAGATCATCGAATTGAACGGGGTCACGAGTGAAGCCACCAGTATTTACGATCCGAAAAATAGTGTCTTTGAGGCCTGGCAGATTTTGCGTGAACAATGGCGAATCGCATTTGAAATCGGTGCTCAAAATCACGCTCTTGGCGCCAGAAAAACCACCATTCGAGAATTGTTAAAATTGATTCTAAACAATATTTACGGCTTTTCCCCAAAGCGCCGGGCTGACCCGGAGTTTGAAAGTTTAATCCAAAATCCAAAATCCAAAATCCAAAATTGAAAAAATGTGTTTATTACTTTTTGCCTACAAAATTCATCCAAAATATAAACTTATGCTGGCGGCCAATCGGGATGAGTTTTATGAGCGTCCGACGGCGTCTGCTCAATTTTGGACAGACGCGCCTCAGGTCTTGGCGGGTCGCGATCTAGTTCAGAGCGGAAGCTGGCTGGGCGTCACCCGAACCGGCCGTTTGGCGGCCGTTACTAACTTTCGCGATCCTAATCAGCCGAAAGGGGCAGTTTCTCGCGGTAATTTAGTCGGCGATTTTTTGCGCGGAACCGATTCGGTCTCAGAGTATTTGAACAAAGTCGAAAATACCGCCGAAAACTACACCGGTTTTAATCTATTGGTTGGAGATTTTGGTCCGGAACACGCCGAATTAGCATATTTTTCAAACCGTGGAACGGGCGTCAAAATTTTAGACGCCGGAATTTACGGTTTGAGTAACGCGTTACTGGATACTCCCTGGCCAAAAGTTGTTCAAGGAAAAGAAAATCTGGCCAAAATCGTTGAAAAAAATGTCGAATGTTCGCCAAACCCGCTTTTCGAACTGATGCAAACCTCGTTCCCGGCAGAAGACAAATATCTGCCCGAGACTGGAATCGGATTAGAACGCGAGCGAATTCTCTCGGCTTGTTTCATTGAAACACCGATCTACGGAACCCGCTGTTCGAGCGTTATTCTGATCGGATATGATAATTCGATAAGTTTTTCGGAAGCATCTTTTCATCCGTCAGTAGATCGAATGAACGAAACTTTTCAGATTATCTAAGGGCAAATTCGAGACCGCTGGTGGTGATTCCATAGCGTCTGATTTTGGCATTGAGCGTCGAAATCTTGACATTCAGCAGTTTAGCCGCCCGGCGTTGCCGCCCGCCGGTTCTGACCAGAGCGCACCGAATCAGTTCAACTTCAAATTTTTGTACTTCTTTGTCCAAATCAATTTTTCCTTCTTTAACTTCATTGATAATTTCAGTTTCTGATTTGGTGTTGTGCCTGAGGGCTTCGACCTCGCGCAACAATGACTGCGATAAAACGGTCAAGGCTTCGAGCCGATTATTCATGACCGATGAGTTTTCCACATTTTCTTCTTTTCCAAAAGTTGTTTCATTTCTTCGACCGGCGGATCTGATTTCGTAATTCATACTTTAACCTCTCTTTCCTATTAGAAATTACTTTGTTTGCAATTTTCTGTCCGAAAAATTGCTTTTTTGAATTTCTGAGATAAAAGAATTGCACAAAACTTTCGATAAAATCCTCAATTTTGGTCTAAATTTAATCAAAAAAATATCAATTTTGAAATTGTTGGCAGTTAATTATTTTTGAATTGGTTGACTAGTTGGCGAAAGTCTTCATCCTTGAGAAGGTCTTCCCAAAATGGGTCTGAAATGATGGCGAGCGGCATGCGGTTGGATTTTTTTACTAATTCTCTGAGGTAGCCGAGTGCTTCATTTTTTTCGCCTAAAGTAAAAGCAACCAGAGTTAAGTCGCTGTATTTATGAGAAATATCTTTATCAGCCTGTAAGCGGAGATAAATTTCACGAGCCTCTTTGGTCTTTCCGGTTTTAGCGTAAATGAAAGCGAGACCGGCCAAGGCATCGTATTTACTGCGTCCCATTTGAATTTCGGATTTGAGAATGGCAATCGCTTCATCCGGTCTTTGATTCAAAAAATAAACGCTGGCCAATTGAACTCTGATGAGTGGGGCGGACGGCTCAATTTCAACCGCTTTTTCGCAAAACTTGAGCGCTTCCGGGTAATCCCGCTTCATTAACAACGTACTGCACAGAGCCGAATTACTGACCGGAGAAAGCGGATCGTTTTCCTGTGCAATCCGCATTTGCAGATAAGTTTCTTCGAGTTTTCCCTGACGCAAAAGTTGCCAGCCATAGCGAATTCTGGCGGTTGGATTGTAAGGCGAGAGTTCAATCGCCCGTTCCAGAGAGCTAATTGCAGCCTCCATGTCATCGTATTTAGCAATTTGCACGAACGACATCGC
>JANOEF010000226.1:0-9015 GCA_031413075.1 Acidobacteriota bacterium
TTGAAAAAATAATCCGACAAAAAATATTTAAGGGCTTTGCCCGTTGATGAGCGGAATGGCTTTGCCTTTCCGTCAAGGTGCTCTCCCCTTCTTTTGAGGCTGTGCCTCACGTTATTGTCGGATTTAATTATCAAAAACCATTAGGCGGCAACACGCAACGGAAAAGCTGTCTCAAGACGGGACTCAAGACTTTTCTAAAAATCATTTTGCCTTTGTTACTTGCTTATACGCTTTCTACTTAGAAAGTGTGCATTATTAACAAGAAACTTTGTGCCACGAAGTCCAACAAACTTCAGTTTGTTGAGTGGTCAAGCATTCGACAAACTAAAGTTTATCGGACTTTCTATTGCACAGTTTCTAAGTGAAAAGGGTATTAGTAACGAAAGTTAAATAACCTTACCCACTAAAATTTGAGAGCGAAGTCCCGCCAAGCTTTAGTTTGCGGGCTCGCTTGAGTTAAACTCAACCAGGGCGACCAGCTCAAGTTTTGTCGGACACCCACCACTAACTGATTGTGTTAAGTGGATAACTTTATTTAACTTCTTCTCGCCTTTGTCCACCACAACTTCCAGTTCATAAGCGGCGGTTACATCTCCGATGACCGTAACTTTTTTCGCACTCATTTTGACATCTACAATCCGGCAGTTTTTTTTGTGATTAAAAGCCAAATCTCACCGAAAATTGTAATGAGCGTGGAGTCCCGACTCCGACATCTTGTGAAAGCGAAGAAGTACTGACCCCAAAAAGTGGGTCAACCGTCAAAGTTCGGCTTGCGCCGCTACCTGAAACTGTTCCCAGGAAGCCACTTGGATTGGCGTATTGAGTGCGATTAAAAAGATTAAAGACATCCATTCGTAAATCCACCCCAAAGCGTTCAGAAAAATTGATTCGACGCGAAACTGACGTATCAAACTGTGCCAACCCGGGGCCGCGAAGCAGGTTTCGTGGGGCATTTCCGTAGGTGCCGATTGCCGGAATTGTAAATGCTCCCGGATTAAAAAATCCAGAACTTCCATTCCGAATTCCGGCTAAAGAATTTACCGAAATAATATCCGGACGCTGAACACTGTTTGGATTTCTGTCCGGTAAATCGTTGGTCGAGCGCGAAATTGTCACGTTTATTGGGCGACCAGAGGTCAACGAAATAATTCCACTCAATTCCCAACCACCGAAAATTGCTGCCATTGCGCCTTCGTTCAAATAACTATTTCCCTTGCCAAATGGCAATTGATAGGTAAAATATGAAGTTGAAACTTGGCGAATGTCAAAATCCGTAGTTCCTCGCTCGGCGTTGAAATTTCGAACATCCTGCGGATAGCCGCTTTCGCCTGCGCCGGGAAATGTGCTAGTTCCCTCAGACAACATGTATTCGCTGCCAAAGGTCAGACCTTTTCCCACTCGGCGATAAAGCGATAACTGCATCGCGTCAAAACTACTTTTACCACGATTTTCTTTTGTATCAATTTCAGCAAAGGTCGGGAGTTGTCGCACTAAAGTCACCGGGTCAATCGTGTTGTAATAAGTCCGCGAGAATAAATTCTTACCTTTGCTTCCGTTGTAGCCGATAACGGCGGTTAAACCAAGCGGTAATTGTTGCACGATGCTGAACGAATAATTGTGCGAATACATATCACGCCGGTCAGGTTGTAAAGCTCGTGGGGCTTGCAAAGCAACGCCATTGGCAATAAACGGAGTAACCGGATACGAAAGCGGAAGCGCAGTCGAAGTTGAAAGGGAAAAACGGTCACGCTCGTTGTCAATCGGGTTATTGACATCGTCGTTTTGCCCCGGACTGTAAAAAATTCCGTATCCGCCGCGAAGCGTAGTCTTTCCGCCGAACAATCCATACGCAAAACCAAGCCGCGGCGCCAAATTGTTTTTGTCGGGTTGATACCAGCGAGTTCCGCGCGGACAATAACCGCCACAGGCAAATTCCCAAACTCGTCCGTTACCATTTTTCTCTTTGGCAACTGTGTAATATTCGTAACGCAATCCAAGATTTAAGGTCAGATTCGGCAAAATTCGCCAATCGTCTTGGAAATATGGCAAATAAAAATTCCGGCGGGTTTCTTGTAATTCCTGGTTAGTGTTCAAACTAAAATTGTCCACTCGATTTTGCAAGAAAAGTGCGGCACTACGAAAACGTAATTCGAGAACTGCGGTTTCGGAAACATCAATTTGCAAAAAGCGAAATTCACTACCGAATTTGAGCGTGTGATTGCCAGCCACCCAGGTCGAATTGTTCAAAATTGAAAATGACGTTCCTTTCTCAAATTGGTCAACAGTCGGACGTAAGCGCGTAAAACCGTCAATCCGCGGTCCATCTGCCAAGGCTAAATTACCGTCTGTCCGTTCAAGCGGCGAGTTGTTGTAGCCAAATCTGGTTTCGTTGATAAAAGTCGGCGTGAAAACTTCTTGATACTGAACTGCGTAATTTGACGGTAAAAAGTCGAACGTCCGTTGATTGATACCGTCACCGCGATTGTAAAAATTGGCATTCGCTTTGTTTATCACGCCGCGAAAAAACATTGAACGGCGTTCATTGAGCCGAAAATCCGTGCGGAAATTAAAATTATTTTCGTTGAGCGTATTTTTAACAGTGCGGTTAAGTAAATTTGTATTTGCATTTACCGGAGTTCCGCCCGTTGGGAAAATATTGAGAATCGGTGTTAAAGATGCGGCAAAAGTACTCGCCGCGACTTGCGCCCGAAAAGCATCGCTTGGGACTAAATCCGTCAACGTCAAAGCCCGGCGTTGGCGCAAACCTTCATACGAGGCAAAGAAAAAAGCGCGGTCTTTGGCAATCGGACCGCCAAAACTTCCGCCAAACTGATTGAGTTTGAACGGCGGTGCTTGACTGCTCAAAGTATCATTAAAAGCACGGGCGTTTAATTTATCGTTGCGAATATAATGAAACACCGAACCGTTAAAACTATTAGTTCCGCTTTTGGAAACAATATTGATGACGGCACCCGAAGCGGTTCCCTGGTCGGCGGAAAAAAGTTGCGTATTAACGCGAAATTCGGCAATTGATTCGGTGCTGACCACAAGACGCAAATTTTCTTCCTGACGTGGATCTTTGACTCCCGTTTGGTCAACTCCGTCGAGCGTCCAATAATTTTCATCGCGTCCGCGTCCGTTGAAACGAATCGAATTTTGACTCCCAGATCCCGTGTTGACTGCGCCCGGGGCAAGCGCCATTAAACTCGACCAGTGCCGACCGTTGAGCGGTAAAGTTTTAATCTGAGTCTGTTCGATAACCGTTCCGCCGGTAAAAGAACTTGTATCAACCGGTGGGGCAGAATCAACAATATCAACAGTCTCGGCAACTCCCGTTAGCTTTAGAACAAAATCCAACTTGCGATTTTCGCCAATCCGCAGGACAATTTCTTTTTTTTCGGGGGCGAATCCGCTTTGCTCAATGCTCACGTTATAATTTCCGATAGGCAAAGCCGACAGCGTGAAACGTCCTTCATCATCTGCAATTTTATCACGCCGAAACCCGTTGGCTTCGGATGTAATTAAGATTTTAGCTCCCGCAACTATTGCGCCATTTTGGTCTTTTACCGTTCCGAAAACTGATGCTTGATCAACTTGGGCGCGCGATGCAATGATGCAAGTTAAAAGCACTAAACAACTTAACAATAATTTTTTCACTTAAATTTCTCCTCGAAAAATTGGTTTGACACAAAAATCATTCGCCAATTTCTGAATTATGTTTTTGAAATATAAAAATGAAATCTATCAGTGCAGAGTTAAATTGAAGTGAACAAATTCTAACCCGCCGAATTGTTAATCTAAATTTAAGATCGGACGAATAGCATCACCTTTTTTAGGAAAATACGTAATGAAAATAATGAAAATAGCTTTATTGCCTCTACTTTTACTTTTAGTCACCAACCTTTTAATTGGGCAAACTACGCCGCTCCAACCGATTTCGAAAACAATTGAAGGAAGAAATGTTGATTCGATGGCAGTTTGGATTGCACCGAAAAAAGCGGATAGTCTGGTATTACTGACCGAAAAAGCGGGCGGCGAAATAATGGTCTTTAAGGCTGATAAGAATGCGACTTTTGTGAAGCGTTTTGGCGAAATGAAGCGTCCGAATACCGTTGTCATCATGCAAAATGTCAAACTTGATAAGAAAAAACGGGACTTGGCGTTTGTTACCGAAAGAGATGGAAATAAAGTTTCGGTTTTTTCCGTTCCAAGTTTTGAAAAAATCGGCGAATTTGCCAATGATATTCCGCAACCGATGGGAATTTCGGTTTATCGGCGTAGCAAAAAAGAATTGATTGCTTTTGTGGTCGCCAAACGCGCCGAGGGAAATGAGAAAGTTATACGTTTCAAAATCACCGAAGAAAACGGCAAAATCAATGGAGTCCGCGAAACTCAATTCGGCAAGGAGTTAACCCCGAATCAAGAAACGGTTTTTGTTGATGCGAAAACCAAACTTGTTTATGTCGCGGATGAAACTGCCCAAAACATCAAGATTTATGACGTTGACGGAAATCTGCAAAGAACTTTCGGCGAGGGGGTTTTCCAAGCCCAAGTCGAAGGAATCGCCGTTGCCGAATGCAAAGGAAAACGCTATTTGGTTGTTTCAGACCAACGTGACGTGACGGAATTTGAAATTTTCGATTTAGCCGGATTACAACATCGCGGAACGGTCATCACCACCGCCAGCCGCACCGATGGAATTGCCCTGACTAGCCAAAATTTGCCGGATTTTCCCAAAGGTTTGTTTGTTTCTCAAACTGACCCCGATGATACAGGTGGACTCCGTGCTGAATTTTTTGATTTGAAACAATTGTTTGAAAAAGTAAATCTGCGTTGTCGTTAAGACCGTTTTCTTAATTCTCCTTTGTTAGATCAAAATTGTATCTTAATCTTTGATACCATTTGATTTATTCGATTTAACCCGCGAAGCGGGGGTCAGCCCCCCGCTTCGCCGCCCCGTGCACGAGCACAGGGACAGTTATCACAGAGGCGAACAAGCCCGTGAAAACGGGCGACAGGCGACACCATTTAATGGCTGTCGCCTGTCGTCGGCAGCTTTGACAATTGTTTGGATTTTACCCTGTGCTGACGCAGGGGGCTTTACGCTAACGCCTGTATTCACGGGCCAAAAACCAAATTCTGTCAATTGATTTGATCTAACAAAGGAGAATTAGGCTCTTAAGTTATTAGTTTTGAGTCCCGCCTTCAGAGGGCAACACGCAACAGAAAAGCCGTCTCAAGACGGGACTCATACGCTTTCTACTTAGAAAGTGTGCATTATCAACAAGAAACTTTGTGCCACGAAGTCCAACAAACTTCAGTTTGTTGAGTGGTCAAGCATTCGACAAACTAAAGTTTATCGGACTTTCTATTGCACAGTTTCTAAGTGAAAAAGGTATCAAGACTTTTTTCAAATCATTTTGCCTTTGTTAGTTAACTTTTATTTGTTTTGAATATTTAGTTTTAAGACAAAATTCGCTTTGGCTACTTTATTTTTGGTCGAAATCGCCAATCTCACCCCGCGTTCTTCGCGCTCGCCTTTGTCCACACTGCCGGGTCTGCCCGGTGCAGTCAGGATATTTTTCTCAATTTTTGGATCAAACATTTTCGGCGCAATTATTTCAGTTAAAAGGTTTGTGCCATTTGGTTCAAAAACAAATTTATTTGTAGAAAGCTGATTGATAACATTATCCGAGTGCAAAAATGACGTGATTATTTTCGGCGTAGTTGTTTCAACCTCATCTGTAATTACAAACTTATTCGGCGCGGTAAATTCAAATTTTCGGATAAATTTTTTGACTCCGACTTCGGGTTCGTAAGCCGCTGTGACATCAGCAATTACCGAAACTTTTTGTTTACTCATTTTGACATCAACAAAACGAATTTTGTTCATTCGCTCGTAAGGAATTCCGACAAAAACATCGTGTCCTTTGCCCTCACGGTGTTGCCCAATTCCGTCAAATGTAAGCGTATTATGATGTTCGGTCATTGGAACTCCCGCGTAGCCCGAATCGCCGGTTAAATATTTGCCGTTTGCCCAGATGATAAACGAACCTGAATCGGGATGGGCGTGTCCGCTGGATAAACGCCATTCGGGGAAATCATTGGCGGCTTCGTTTGCGCCGTGACCTTCGGGGGGGCCATTTTTAAATGCAAAAGCGGTGGCGTTGTCATTCCAAGAATTGCGCCAAAAGACGAGTTCGTGATCGGGGAAATAATGCCAGGTCGGTTGTTTTTCAATCGGGACGGGCGGCAATTTGTCGTTATACCAAATAAATGTCCAAATTTCTTCGGCGTTGACTTGCCCCTTTGATTTAACCCAATTTGCTACGCCTTGCGCTTCGCCGTTTCCGTATTGATTGGCTAAGTTATAGAGAATATTGTAATTAGTGCGGAATTTTCCGTTGATTCTTTCGCGTTGATAATCATTTCCTTTTCGCGCTCGTGTCACAGGTCCGGCGTAAATATCGCCAAAATCGAAGTTAAATTCGCCACCGGGTAGTGTGATGTGCGCGACAAATTTATGCGCTAACGGCAGACCTTTGTTGCCGAGATACAAATTTTCGCCCGTGGCGTGTTTATGAGCGTCCAAATAGTGAATAATCCACGGCATCGAAAAAATCCAATACTCCATACTTTCATAAAAATAGCCATCGTGCGAATAGGTTTCCAAAACTCTCTGCATAATCGCACGAGACGTTGCCGCCCAATCCTTTGCTTCGGGAGTTTCACCCATCAATGCGTAAGCCGTGACAGCCAATCCCGCAATCGGAATATAAGTGTGATTTTGCGAATAAGCATAGGTTTTGCCCGATTTCGGCTTAAAAAAATCATAAAGCAGACGGGATTGTTTGATGAGTTTATTGCGATATTTTTCTCTCTCGGCCGGCGTTAGATCGTGATAGAGCAAATCATAAGCCCAACCCATTCCGTACAGCAGATGTCCCGCCGCCAGATCAACATTCGGTTTATTATACGAATATCCCCAAATATCATACGAAACCGCCGCATCCATATATTTTTTGGCAGCGTCGAGATATTTTTTCTCACCCGTCATTTTGTAAATAAATGCCGCTTCGGCAATTCCCAAACCGACTTCGTTTTGCACCCGCCGTTCTTCTGCCGGAGGTGGCGCGGGTTCGACCATCAATGCTCGGACACGCGAAATCGCGGTTTGCCATAACTCTTTGTGTGAATTGGCTTTAGCTTTGAGCGCATCAATTTCGGCCTGAGTTATAAAAACTCGCGGATGAACGCCTTCGAGTTCTTTTTTGAGCGAAGACGGTTTATTCTTTGCCAAAGCGATTAGCGGATGCTCACCTTTCAACTTGGCCGAAGCCGCCCGCTCTGCTTCAAGTTCCTGTGCGTCCTGGGCGTTGGCAAAGGCAAAAGGCAAAAGTAAAAAGGCAAAAAGTAATAAAGATTTTGATGTCATAATTTTTCGCGTATTTCGCGTATTTCGCGGGCAAATTTTCTTAATTCCCCTTCAATTTTTGCTCAATCCAACTGTTTAATTTTTCAGTTTGCTCAAGCGAGTTTGCGTGTCCCATTTCCAGTCCCAAAAGCAAAGTTTTGGGTGCAGTAATTAAGTTATAAGCCGCATACATTGAAGTTGGCGGACAAGTTTCGTCATTGAATCCCCAACTGTAAATGCCCGGAATTTTTAAGCGACGGGCAAAATTTACCGTGTCGTAATATTTTGAAGTCTCAATTTTTTCTTTCGTCTGATTTTCTTTGCTTCTAAAAACGTGATGCCAACCTCCGGCTCGTCCGTAAATATAACCTGTTAAATCACTTAATGCCGGATACGAAGCTACCAAACTTTTAACGCGGGAATCTAAGGCAGCGGTTGAAATCGCTAACGCACCACCTTGACTGCCACCAATTACGCCAAGATTTTTGCCGTCAAATTGGGGCAAGCTGACCAAAAAATCATTGGCTCGGACTGCACCTAAAAACACTCGTTTGTAATAGTAATTGTCTTTGTTATCATTCCCGGCGACATTGTAACGATTGAGCGCACCTGCTCCCAAATTGTCATAAACGCTTTGGTCGAGAATGACAGAAATTCCGTGAATCCCAATTTGCAACGTGATAATCCCTTTTTCTGCAAGATTTAGCATTCCGCGATACGGACGAACACCAGCGCCGGGAACGCTCAACAGGGCAGGAAACTTCGCATTCGGATTAGTCGTTTTCGGCATTGCCAAAATCCCGTAAATTCTCGAAGAACGACTTGATCCACCCCCGACGTTCTGAAACGAAACGTGGAAAACATCAACGGTTGGCGTGGAATAACTTGGCAACGGTTCAAATTTGGCATCAATCGGTAAGTTGGCAAGTGAAACTTTAGCGTCATTCCAAAATTTGTCGAAATCGGTTGGGTCAGTCGTAGTTGGCTGAATCAAATCTGGACGAAATCCCGCGGTAGCCAATCCGCGATAGGTTTTTCCGTCTTTTTCCACCGTTGCAATACAGCGCAAAAATCCAGCTTCTTTCAAAGTTCCGCCATCAATCGTCAAAGGTTGGGCAGTAGTCGTCACCGTTTTTTCGATAATCGGCGGCATCATTTCCATTCCGCACGAATATTTCAACGGCAATCCCGCAACCTGTGAATTGTTGAGCGTAACCGCAATCGTAAATTTAGTCGGCTCATTTAGTTCATAGACCCAATTAGCTTTATCGAGCGAAACACGAACCTGATACGTTCCCAAACTTTCTTGAGCAAACGCCGCGAAAGTCGCCAAAAATAATAAGCAAATAATTGTTGATAGTTTTTTCATCATCCCAAATCCAAAATCGGTTAGTCCATCATCATTCCGCCGTTGATCTCAATCGTTTCGCCGCACAAATAACTCGACGCATCCGAAGCCAAAAAGGCAATCACTTTTGCAACTTCCGCCGACCAGCCGCGCCATCGGGCTGTCGGACCGCGAGTTCAGGATGACCGGCACGCGCGCGCCCAGCACCAGCCCCGCCGCCTCGGCATGGCTCAGAAACGCCAGTTGCTTGGCC
>JANOEF010000227.1:0-15106 GCA_031413075.1 Acidobacteriota bacterium
TCTGATAAATTAGAACAAGTGTAATTGATTGGCGAACTTAGCAGATATTCAACGTATGTTTTTTTCGTAATCATTGAACTTCTGTTATTTCATATTTTTTCAAAAAGCGAAAGTCCTATGTTAATTGTAAATTCGACGGCAACTAATCATTGACAATTTACCTTTAGCAATTATTCATTAAACCCGGTTACATCATACGACATAATAATCAGGTCGTGTGTTTTGTCTTTGCGGTCAATCACGCAATCGGTCAAAAGAGCTTCGGCTTTGAAACCTAATTTTTCAAAGACTTGAATGGCTCCGCTTTGAGTCGAGGCCATTCGAGCCATTACTTTTCGTAAGCCGAGTTCTCCGGCATATCCAAAAAGCTCGCCGGCTAAAATATTGCCCAAACCTTTGCCGCGAGTCTCACGACCGAGCAGCAAAATCATCCCGCCCAAGTGCCGCGTCCAGACCTGTTCTTCGTGAATGAGACTTCCGTGTCCGACCAGTTTGCCCTCACATTCGACCAAAATCGTATGCAGACGGCCCCTCTCAATATTATGAATCCAATCGTCAACGGCATCCGCTTCGGTAATATCTATCGCCAAAAAGAGCAAATCGTCTTCGGGCAAAGAGCGGGCAAATTTCAGCATCGCCTCACGGTCTTTGGCGGTCATCAGACACAAAGTATAAGTTTTACCGTCAATCACGGTTGACCAAGGGTAGGTTCGTTTTGAAGTTGTTTGTTTCGCCATTATTTTTAAAGCAATTTAATGCGGATAAACCTGGATTGAGCGGGAATTGAAAAAATCTGTGTCAATCCGCCTGATTTGTGTTTACCTGGGTCTCATTCTATTTTTTATCACTGGAATTATTCAAAAAAGGCAACTGCATTGCCATATCGAGCCAGCGTTTTTGAATTTCAACATAGCTCGTCATTGATGATTGAGCAAAATTTGCGAGCATGGCCGCCGGATTATTGTCATCCAGATTCAGACTTTGTTTCATTGATTCCAAAATCTGGGCATTTTGTTGAGCGGCGAAATCGAGCCACGCCATCCGCATTTTGACAATCGTCTCAAGTCCTTCGCCGGCCGTCGCCTGCAAACCGCCAAGCACGGCCGGATCGGCAAAGTTGGCCCCCGCTTGAACCGCCGCCATCAACTGCGAACTTTGCGCCATCGCAATCTCCGACCATTTCTTTTGCGCTTCGACAAAACCTTCCATTCCTTGCTTGGCCCAGGACGCTAAGGCCTCGGTCGGAGCATTGGTGGTCATTCCTGAAACTTCGGAAATTGTTTTGAAAACCAGCTGATTTTGTTTAGTCACTAATTCAAGCCACATTTTTTGTGCTTCAACCAATTGATTAACCACCGCAGTCGCCCACTCGGTCGGAATTCCGCCCATCGCTGAATCACTTTCGCTTGATGATTGAGTCGCTTCTTTCGAATCTTCTTTTTTATCTTCTCTTTTTGCTCTTGGCATATTTTTTAGCTGCGGGTTTGAGGTATTTTGACAATTACTTCAAACCGATTTCCTATACTGAATTTTTATTTTTGATGACCTAATTTTTTTATAAAAAAGTAGCCTAGAGTATATTTCAACACTAGGCTACGGTCAATTTTTCAAAGGCTTTCAGTAAGTTTTGCGCTTGGAATTACTTGCCTGAACCCGCTTTTTTAGCTTTCGCCACAACTTTTTCAGTTTTTTCGACTGTATTTTCAGCAGTTTTAACTACCTCTTTGGTAACTTTGTTAGCTTGTTTGGTGGCGGTGGCGGTGACTTTTTCAACTTGAGCGGTGACATTGTTGGCCACGGCCTTGACCTGTTCGGTTGCCATATTAAAGACTTTTTCGCCTTGAGCAAAAACATTGCCGCCGAATTTGGTTACTTCTTTTTGAAAAGGAATTTCCATAGTGTTCAATGCGCCGATTGAATCAACCGCTTTTTCACCGGTTTGCTCAAACAGGTTAATCCATTCGTTGCGGATGGCTGAAAGGGCATCCCAGTAACCTTTGGCAACATTCAAACCTGAAGCATTCAGGTCATAACCAACTTTATAAAGACCTTGCAGCGAATCTTCAGCCAATCTCGCAACTTCAACCGATGTGTTGACAGTTGCTCTGGCGGTGTCTTGAGTTAATTCAACAACTTTCGTAATTTCGTTTTTGTTTTTCATAATAATTTTCTCCTAAAATCTTTTCAATAATTTCGGTTTAATTAAGAACCTTCCCTTAATCGTTGAACTAAGATTAAATCAAAAAAAACAGCTTGTCAAGTAAAAATTTCGCATTTGCGAAAAGAAAATAACAACTAGCTGTAATATCAATAGTTTACAAAGAGAAAATTTTTTATTTGCTGATTTTTAATGAGGCAAAGATCGAGTGCAGTCCGTATTTTCGATAAAAATTAGTTTGCTACTTTTAATCAGTAGTTCCAAAGTCTGAAGAAATATTCATCCGCTGCTCACCCCCGGCCGGAGACAAATTGTGTTGAGCTGTTGGAGTTGTGAATAAAGAAAAGTTCTCCGAAAATTCGCTGTTTGAAGCGGAGTAAATACCTGATAAATTGGAAGTTATCAGTTTTGTCAGATCCGAGTTACGGCTTTTTGCGCAAAACATATTGATTGGCCGGTATTTAGGCATTGATTGGCCGGTATTTATTTCGCACTTGCAAAACGCATTAAACCACTGTATTTGCTATGATTATAGTTTTGAGTAGTGGTTAAGATCGCATTTATGATAAAATCTTCACTATGGCCAGAAAGAAAAAAGTCCCGCAAGAGTCACCCGACACGTTAATCATCAAACGTTATGGCAACAGGCGTTTGTATAACACGGAGACGCAGACTTATGTTAATTATGAGGATTTGACCAAACTCGTCCGCGACGGGCAAGACATCAAAGTGATAGATTCGACCTCGAAAGAAGATGTTACGAAAGCGGTTTTGATTCAGCTCATTTTAGAAGAAGAAAAGGACAAAAAAAGCATTTTGCCGACTCCGTTTTTATTTCAGTTGCTGCGGTCGCGTGAGGAGTCAATGCAGGATTTTTTCACTCACCATCTTTCGGCCAGCTATGATGCTTACCTGAAAACTAAAGAGGAATTCGATAAAAGATTCCGTTCAATGCTCGAAATGGCAGCCCAGGCTCCGCAGATGTGGGAAAAACTCATTCCGGGGGCTGAAATGATGCGCGAAGTTTTGTTGGGCAAGCCAAAAGACGAAGAAGACAAAGAATAAGCACCAATGCACAATTAACCATGGACAATGGACAATGAAGAAAACCCAAAAACCCAAGTTAATCACCTATTTGCAAACTTTTCTTGATTTTTCAAAAGGTCGTCAAACTTTTGCTGACCTGCTTAAAACTAGACGAAGGTGAGAATTATGCCAATCAGAAGACCTTTTAATTTCAAAAAATGGATTGATGAACACCGTCATCTGTTAAAACCCCCGGTCGGGAACAAATGCGTTTACGAGGACGCCGAATTTATTGTGATGGTCGTCGGCGGACCCAATTCGCGGAAGGATTATCACTTTGACGAGGGCGAAGAATTTTTCTACCAGCTCGAAGGGGATATTACCGTCAAAATCCAAGAAGACGGGCGTTGCGTTGATGTTCCGATCAAAGAGGGCGAGATATTTTTACTGCCGCCACGCATTCCGCATAATCCGATTCGCGGTGAAAATACGGTCGGGTTAGTGATTGAACGCACCCGGCGGGACGGCGAACTCGACGGACTTTTGTGGTTTTGCGAAAACTGTAACCAAAAACTCTACGAAGAATATTTTGTGCTGACCAATATCATGACGCAGTTTCAAGGCGTCTTCAAAAAGTTTTACGGCGATGAAAATTTGCGGACTTGTCAAGATTGCCAGAGCGTTATGCAACCGCCGCCGGTGGTGAGCTAATAAAAATAAGTTTCCGACTAGAATTTGTTGACGTGCATATATTATACATATAATCTCTAAGTATGTTCGCTTGGGATGAATCAAAAAGGCAAAAGGTTATTGAAGCCCACAATGTGGATTTTGCTTTGATAACAGATATTTTTGACGATCCCTTTGGAGTTTATGGTGAGGACACAGAACACTCGGAAGATGAAATTCGCTACTCTGTGCTTGGTTTAACGGCCGAATACGGTTTAACTTTTGCGATATTTACATACCCGAATAACGACATTCGTTTAATCACCGCCAGACGAGCAGAAAAATGGATGGTAAAAGATTATGAAGAAAGATTTTGACGAAACAATTTTAGATAATGAGGTGGAGTTTAAGAAGCGTTTTCAGAGAATCGAACGTCCTGCCTTTTTGGGCAAACCCAACCCCTCAAAGGAGACAAAATCACGCATTACGATTTATCTGGATGCCGATATTGTCGAATATTTTAAAAATGAGGCGGAAATCTCCAAAACAGGTTATCAAACATTAATCAACCAAACTTTGCGCGAAAAAATTAATAATCCGCCAGCCAATAAAACTCCTGATGAACTTATTGAAAGACTATTGAAAGATAAAGCCGCTTTGAGCCGACTAAAAGCCGAATTGGAAACAGTGTGATGCATAAAGGCTAAAAAAGTTTTTGGAGGTCGCGTCAAACTATCAGAGGACTATCATTGAGCTAAAAATGTGGTTGGAGAAATAAGTCAACCACCAGCTTTGCGGACTTGTCAAGATTGTGGAAACGTGATGCAGCCGCCACCGGTTATTAGTTAAGCCGAGGTTACTAATCTTTTGATGTTTTGAGGATTAAAAATGAAGAGTTAAAAATAAATTTTGTTATTTTATTATTTGCTGTCTGGATTTTGTTTGTTTTTCCTCAAATTATCAAAGCTAATTCCGACTAACTATTGAGGTGGGTTGCTAGTTTGGGACTATAGTCAACATTAGTCTAGAAAATAAAAATCATTCTTTCATTTTTTGTCTTGTTTGCAGAGAATTTTACGCAATTAATTATGAGGAAAAAAATGAAAACTAAATTTATAATTTTAATTGTCTTGGTTCTACTTTGCACTATGGGAACTTTGGGGCAAACCGATAATCCCGCCGATGACAAAATATCTTCCCAAAATCTAGAAATTGAATTGGAAAAAATAATCCGGGAAACGGTTAAAAACAGTCAAAATATATATGTTGCAAAGGTTAAAAGCACTGTAGTGGTTTGGACAGGAACATCATTTACGGGCAGACATGGCGAAACAGTTTATGATTGGACGATTTCCAACCGGCTGTTGATTGAAAAAAATCTTAAAGGCACAACTAAAAAATTAATAGTCCTTAAGGATTATCATTTTAAATTTAAAAAAGGCGCAAAATATTTAATTTTTACCAATACCTATAATCACTTAAATAAAGCAATAAAATTAGGTGTATCCACCAAAGAATTAGAAATTGTCGAGAGAATTCTGTCGGAAAATTAAGAGGGCTGCCTTTATTTTCGATGATTTTGTTTTTTTCGCTAAAATTGGCGCAAGCCGAATATGCCCGAATGGATGCTCAGACCCGTTCGCTGTGTGATGCTTTGGTGGAGATAAAGGCTAATTTGGAAAGAGCATATCAGCCGGGTAAATAAAGTTTTACCGTATTTAGCGGAAAATAAACCCGTCTTTCATCGGGTCGTTCGGATTAATAAAAAAGGTGTTGACTCCGGTCATATAAGCCGTTCCGGCGACTTGCGGAATGACGGCTCTGAAAAGTCCGAAGTCTACTTCGGCCGCCAATGATCCCTTGAAAATGCTTCCTGTAATACTCTCGATCGCAAGTTCATCACCATAGGCGATCTGACCCCGTTTTCTCTCGATCGCAATCCGGCCTGAAACGCCCGAACCGGTGGGTGAGCGGTCAACTTCTCCTTCAGCGAAAACGCAGACATTGCGGCTGTGGTTGCCGGGACTGAGCGGGTCGTCAATAAAGATGGTGCCGTATAAAAAACTTAAATCCTCTTCGAACGGATGCAGGATTTCTTTGTCCTCCGCCATCACAGCCCGTTTAATCTGCATTCCTTGGTTGATAATTGTTTGATAATGATCAGCCGTCAGGCTCAATTTTAACGAATTTTTCCGCAGATCAACGTAGGCATAAAACGCGCCGCCATAAGCCAGATCATAGGTGATGTTCCCAAGTCCGGGAACGAAAACCCGGCGGTCCAGCCCAACTGCAAAACTTGGAACACAATGAAAACGAACACCTTTGACCTCTCCTTTTTTGAGGTTGACAAACGAGGTAAGGCGGCCGCAGGGTGCGTCTATTTTTAATTCATTTTCGCCTTCCCGGGCGTCAATCCAATTCATCTCGGCCGCCAGTGTGCTGATGGCAATAATGGCGTGTCCGCACATCGTACTGTAGCCTTCGTTGTGCATAAACAAAATACCAAAATCGCCGTCAGGATCATTGGGCGGCAGCAACAGACAGCCATACATATCGGCGTGACCACGCGGTTCAAACATCAAAGCCGTCCGCAAATGATCATAATTTTCTTTGACCAACCGGCGATATTCCAAAACAGAATTTCCGTTCAAGGTCGGAAAACCCTCAACAATGACCCGCAGCGGTTCGCCGCCCGTATGCATCTCAATGGTTTTTATTTTGAGCCACTCAGGATGCGGGTTAACTTCGGTTTTGGAAAGTATATTTTGATAAGTCGTTGTCATAAATTCTCAGATGTCATCCATTTTTGATAATAATACGAAGCCGCCGCTAAATCCTCGAGAGCATAGCCGACCGACTTAAAACAAGTTATTTCATCCTCAGCGGTTCTGCCGTTTTTTTGTTCACGGCATAATTCAGACAAATCGGCTTTGATCTCTGCGGGCGAAATAATTCCGGCGTTGAGGGGGATCACAAGATCACCACTTTCCTTTAATCCGCCCTCGTAGGTATCCAAAAAGACCGAAGATTTTCGGATCACTTCGTCATCGGCTTCGCGCATATCTTTTTTATATGAACCGACCAGATCGAGATGTTGTCCGGCTCTTAAAAATCTCCCCAAAACGAGGGGCGTGGCCGAAAGGGTGGCGCAGGAAATTATATCAACCTCCCCAATTATTTCTTCGATCGTCTGGACGGCCGTGCACTTAAAAGACTTATTTTTCAATTGGCGGCCGATGTTTTCGGCCTTTTCAAAACTTCTTCCCCAAACATAAACTTCGGTGATCGGGCGAACGCCGGCGTGAGCTAAAATCAAATTAACGGCTAATGCGCCGGTTCCGATCATGAGCAGTTTTGAACTGTCTTTCCTGGACAAAAAACTGCTCGTCAGCGCAGAAGTCGCGGCGGTTCGCTTGGCAGTCAGAGACTTGGCGTCCAAAATCGCCTTAATATTTCCGTGCTGCGCGTCCAGATAAAGATAAATTCCTTGAATCGCGGGAAGATCGTATTTTCCATTGTTCGGACTCACCGTCACAATTTTAACGCCTAAATCCTGACCGGGATGAAACGCCGGCATCAATAACAGCGTCGAATCTTTGTCTTCCAACGGGTTTTGATAATCGTGATGATGACGCATCGGAACTTTAATTTCAGAGGAAGCAAAAGCGTCGCGGATGACCTGGATGAGTTCGGTAAAATCGGTCTGATTTTCGATGAAAGAATCGGAGATGAACGGAATTGTTTCCATGCTTTTTCTAATCGAAGATAACAAGGTAAAATACAATGATATTATGTGGCTTTACTCGGATTATTACAAAATCAATGCTGAAAATTGATATTCATACCCATCTTTTGCCCCGCGACCTTCCGAATTGGAAAGAAAAGTTCGGTTATGGCGGATTTATCACGCTCGAACATCATAAACCGGGTTGTGCCAGAATGCTCAAAGATGACGGCAAATTTTTCCGTGAGATCGAGTCGAATTGCTGGTCAGCCGAAAAACGAATCGAAGAATGTGATTCCCAAAATCTCGATGTTCAGGTTCTTTCAACCGTTCCGGTTTTATTTAATTATTGGGCGAAAAGTGAGGATGGGGCGGATACTTCAAAGTTTCTAAATGATGGAATTGCCGAAATTGTCGAAAAATATCCGAAGCGATTTATCGGACTTGGAACAGTTCCGCTGCAAGACCCAAAACTTGCCGTCAAAGAGCTTGAACGATGCCAACAACTTGGACTGGTCGGTGTCCAAATCGGTTCCAACATTAATCAAATAAATTTAGGTGAACCGCAATTTTTTGAATTTTTCAAAGCGTGCGAATCGCTCGGAATGGCAGTTTTCGTCCATCCGTGGGACATGATGGGCGAAGCCGAGATACAAAAATACTGGTTGCCGTGGCTGGTCGGAATGCCGGCCGAAACTTCGCGGGCGATTTGCAGCTTGATTTTTTCGGGGGTGTTGGAAAAGTGCAAAAACTTACGAATTTGTTTCGCCCACGGCGGCGGTTCATTTCCCGCCACCATCGGCAGAATCGAACACGGTTTTGAGGTTCGCCCCGATCTTTGTGCGGTTGATAATCCGATAAATCCCCGAAGTTATTTGGGCAAATTTTGGCTTGATTCGTTGGTGCACGATGGCGAGATGTTGGCTTATTTAGTTAAATTGGTGGGCGCCGAAAAGGTTGCGCTCGGAACTGATTATCCATTTCCACTCGGCGAAGAAATTGCGGGAAGTTTAATTGAATCAATGAGTTTTGATGAGGAAACGAAGGCCAGATTATTACACGGCGCGGCTTTGGAATGGTTAAATTTGGAGAGAGAATTATTTGTCTAACGAGAGCCCGCTCAACCGGTTCCCAAAATGCCGTCAGCGCAAATCAGTATGAAAAATATCGAATACAAAATCAATGAACCGCTTGAAACTGCTAAAATCATTGACCTTTACGGCAATTGCGGATTACCGCGGCCAATTCATGACGAGGTCAGAATGGCGGAAATGTTTGCTCATTCAAACCTTGTTATTAGTGCCTGGTTTGGCGTGGAACTGATCGGCGTTTCGCGCTCGATTACTGATTTTGTCTGGAGTTGTTATTTGGCGGACCTGGCGGTCAGGCAAGATTTTCAAAAATCCGGCGTCGGTCGAAAATTAGTTGAAATAACCAAAGATCAGCTGGGCGAAAAGTCAATGATTCTCCTGCTCTCGGTGCCTGATGCGCTCGAATATTATCCAAAAATCGGCATGCAAAGGGTCGAGAACGGCTTTATTTTCAACCGGCAAAAATAATTGGGTAAATGATATTATTCGAAAAAATTGAAGGGTGGCCGAATGGGCAAAGTGAGAGCAAGATCGTCCCGGAAAAAAAAATTATGAAGTTACGAATCCGCGAAAATTCTGTCAGATTGAGACTGACTAAAAGCGAAGTTACTGAATTTGCTGAAAAAGGTTTGGTGCAAAATCAGACTGATTTCGGTAAAGGTCAGCTTTTTATGTATGCCTTACAATCGTCTGCGTCCGCCGAATCAGTGCAAGCAACGTTTGCCGATGGGCGGATCGAGGTCGTGGTGCCGAAAGGATTGGCTGATAATTGGACGGCGACCGACGAAGTCGGCATCAGCAGTTCGGAGACGGGACTTAAGATTATGATTGAAAAAGACTTTGTCTGTTTGACGGTGCGCGAAGGCGAAGATGAATCTGATGCTTTTCCGCATCCGAAAGAGAACTGTTAGCATTCAGTTCGGAATCAGAACTATTTCCCGTGCCAAAGACGCAGAAAAACGCGGAAATGAAGAAAAAAATTTGACAGTTTTGAGTTAATTTCCGTGTGTTCCGCGAATTCCACAGGCAGCTTTTGTCACGACGCTTTTTCGATTTGCTCAAAAAAGAGAGCGAATCCAACCGCCGTCCACGGCAATCGAACTTCCGGTGATATAGCTCGCTCTTTCGGAAACGAGAAAGGCGGCCAGCGCGGCAAATTCGTGCGGGTCACCGAGACGTTTCATCGGAATTTCCGCTTCCCACCGGGCTTGTGCTTCAGCGGCGGTGATCCCTTCGGTTTGAGCAATGGTTTGAGCAAGTTGGACAACCCGCTCGGTTCGCGTGTAACCGGGCAAAATATTATTGACGGTTATCTCAAACGGCGCTACTTCATCTGCCAGAGTTTTGGCAAAACCTGTGACCGCCGCCCGCAAACTGTTGGATAAGATCAGGTTTTCGACCGGTTGTTTGGCGGCGATCGAAGTAATGTTCAGAATTCGTCCCCATCGGCGGCTCTTCATTTGCGGCAGCACCAGACGGGTTAAATCTAAAACGCTAGTCAGTAACAGACTTGTCGCCATTTCCCACGACTCACGGCTTAAATTTTCAAATGTTCCGGCCGGGGGACCGCCGACATTTGTCACTAAAATATCAATTTGTCCAAACGCCGTTATCGCCGATTGAAAAAGCCGTTCAATATCTTCGGTTTTCGATAAATCGGCGGTTATACCAAGCACCGAAACGTCATTTTTTTGTCGGATTTCGCGACAGGTTTTGGCCAAAGTCACCGGTTCGCGGGCGCATAAAACAAGCGAAACCCCTTCGTTTGCTAACTCTTCTGCCACGGCTTTGCCGAGTCCGCGACTGGCGGCCGCGACCAACGCGACTTTTCCTTTTAAGCCAAGTTCCATAACTATTTTTGGCGCAGATAATCGTCGGTTTTATCCAACCAGTCTTGTCTCGGCGGACTGAAAAGATCCACATCCAGAGTGTTCTCGAGTGCCTCGGCTTTGTGCGGAACATTTGACGGAATCACCAGAACTTCGCCCGCCCGGACAATGACTTCTTCACTTTCATCTTCACCGATCCAAAAATGAAGCGCACCTTCTAAAATATAAGTAATTTGCTCTTTTTCGTGCGAGTGTTTTGGCACGATACAGCCTTTTTCTAAATAAACGTGCGCCAACATCATTCTTTCGCTCGTCACTAAACGGCGTTCCAAGAGATCCGAGACCCGCTCTTTCGGCATCTCATCCCAACGATACGAAGTAGTTTTTCTTTGTTTCATAATTATCCTTGAATTATTTTTCGGGAGTATAGCATTTTTACCGGCTAAAGAATATTTGACGTGCGGGCTAAATTTCTTTAGCCTTTTAATGATCATTAGATTCAATTTATGAAAAACTGTTTGGGGTTGACTGTTTGAAGCTGATTTTGAAAACGATTCGAACCGCAAAAAATCTCCAGGTATCTCAAGCAACATCGGCAATTTAACCAACCTTCAAGTTTGGGCTCGGTGGAAAATCCAAAATCTAAAATTTTACTCTCCAGAGACTCGTTACACAGGAGAGGCTGACTTCTTAATTCGCAATCCTCCGGCTAACCCAACCGAGCAACTACTTTTCCTTTGATATAGTCTCTCGTGACCGCTCCGAAATGGCGGCTGTCACGGCTATCATCCAGATTATCGCCGACTAAAAAGTAATGTCCGCGTTCGTTGATCTTTTGGATTCTTTTAATAATTTCGCTGATTTGTTCAACCGGGTGTTTAGCCACTACGATGTCGCCGGCTTCGATTTCAGCTTTTCTGTCAACCAAAACCGCTTCGCCGTTCTTTATGGTTGGAAACATTGAGTTGCCTTCGCAAATGTATTGATGAAGGTAGCCTAAAGGAACTAAAGCTCTTTGATAAAAACTGGCTTTGGGAAATTCATCCATCCAATTAATAAACCATCCGTGTCTTCAGAGTTCCTTTGATTTCCTTCAAAATATCAAAGGCTTCGTTGGATAACTCCGTATCAACATCCAAAATCACATAGCCAATTTCGTCATTAGTTTTGAGGTATTGCCCCAAAATATTAATGCCTCGAGCCGACAATTTGGAGTTCACCTCGCCCAAAACACCGGGCATATTTTGGTGAATATGCAAAATCCGATGCGAATCATTTGTTGGCGAAAGATTTAACGCCGGCACCGTCAGCGATCCGTCCGAAGTTCCTAATTCGATATAATTTAATAACTTAGCAGAAACATCTAACCCGATATTCGATTGGGCTTCTTCGGTCGAACCGCCAATATGCGGTGTCAAAATCACGTTTGACAAGTTTTGCAAACAAGACGAAAAAGCATCACCATTTTTTTCGGGTTCAACCGGAAAAACGTCAATCGCGGCTCCGGTAATCCGACCATTGTCAATAAATGTTTTGAGCGCCTCTAAATCCACCACATCGCCGCGGGCATAGTTGATCAAGATTGACCCTTTCGGCATTTTCGCCAGCGTTTTTTCGTTGATCATGTTCCGGGTTGATTTGTCCGAAGGAACATGCAGAGTAACGATGTTGGATTGCTCCAAAAGTTCGCCTAAACTCTTGATTTGTCTGGCGTTGCCGTGCGGCAATTTATTGACAATATCGTAATAAACAACCTGCATCCCCAACGCTTCCGCCAGCACCGACACTTGCGAACCGATATTGCCGTAGCCAATAATTCCGAGCGTTTTTCCGCGTAGCTCAAAAGAGCCTTTGGCGTCTTTCATCCAGGTTCCCGAATGCGCGGCCTTGTTTTTGTCAATAATTTTGCGAATCAGCATGACGCACAAACCGATGACCAATTCGGCGACCGAGCGCGTATTTGAATATGGAGCATTAAAGACCGCAATCCCCTTGGCGGTCGCTGCTTTTAATGCGATTTGATTGGTTCCGATGCAAAATGCGCCGATGGCCAATAGTTTATCCGCGTTTTCCAGAACTCTGGCCGTGACGTGCGTTTTAGAACGAATGCCTAAAACATGCACACCTTTGACAGCTTCACCAAGTTCGGCTTCGCTCAAGGCACCTTTAATTTGTTGTATTTCAACATATCCGCTTTGGTTTAACTCCTCTACGGCTGAAGCCGAAATATTTTCGAGCAGTAAAATTTTTACCTTATGCCGCGGATATGACGTTTGTTTTTTAACCATAATTTGTCTAAAGGGTGAGCAGCCAAAACAGCAAAATCATCGTCAGACCACCTCCGCTATCAAGCATAACATCAGATACCGAACCAACGCGATTGGCGTAAAAACTTTGTTTGAATTCATCTGCCGAAGCGATGATGATCACCGTTGCAAAGGAAAAAACATACCAAAATTTTGCCAAAAAAGGCACCGATGAATAATAAAAAACAAGCGCGGCAAAGAGACCCAGAATGCCGTAGCCGGTAAAATGACAGATTTTGCGGAGATACCAATGATAACGATCGAGCCTTTCCGAATCTGTATTGGGGAAAAACAAATCAAAGACCGGAATCAAATAGCGTGAGGTATTCGAAACCGAACCATTATTCGAAGAAAGATAAAAAATCCCGCCAATCCACAGAATTAAAGGCAGATAGAGTAAGAAGTTTTCGGTTTGAAAAAAAGTCATACCGGATAATACGAGTTTTTTTGAGGTCTGTTTCAGTTTTCAAGGCTCGAAAACATCCGTAATTATCTTTCCGGCCTTCGGGTTCTGTTCCAGATAATCAAAACCTAAAAAATTGCAGACGGTTGCGGCGACCTGGTTTTGATAAATGACTTTGGAATTTTTCCAGGCGCCGCGCCGTTTGGAGTCGGGCGAGATAAACGCCATCCAGATATATCGGGCCTCCGGAACTTCGTCACCGTGTCCATGCCAATCTTTTGCGGTATCTCCGCGCCCGTGATCAACCGTCACGATAACCGAAGTTTTGCCTTTGTATTGCTGATCGCTCTCTAAAAATTGCCATAATTCTTTGAAATACTTATCTGTCCGGTGCAGGGCGTCAATGACCATATCGTAGCGTTTATCGTGCGCCCAATCGTCAGTTTCACCTAAACTGAGGTGCATGACCCGCGGATGAAAAGATTTAAGGTGCGACAGGGCGAAACGAAAAGTGTAATAATCGTGGCGAACTGAATCCCACGGAGTCGGTGTTTCAAATTGTTGCCGGCTAAGTTTTTGAATTTCCGCGTCCTTAGACGAATAATTTTCGTAGCCGGCGTTGACGAGAAAAGAATTGGTGTCAGTTGTGACGATTTCATTCATCACATTCCACGACGCGAATGACGCGACTTGATTCGAGTTCAATTTCAACTTCTTTTGCAAAAATTGCAGAAATGACGGGAACCTGTTTTGAATCCGTTGATTGCTGTCAATAATGTCGTCGTGAGCCTCGCCCGTCACGATTTCCGAGTAGCCGGGATATGAAAATAGACGATTATTGGTAGTTTTAACCTCGCTTTTGAGTGCCCGATCTCCGGCAATTGAGCCGTGATTTTTCATTAAAACCTGCCAGAAAAACGGCATCAGTTTTTCGCGTCGCGCCTCAGCAGTTTCCGCCCAAAAGGTTTTATAAACCGCTTGTTTTTCAGCATCTTTCTGAATCTTTTTGTATAGTTCCGCGTCAAATCCGCCAAAGATCTCTTGATTTCTTGCCCCGTCGAGGGTAATCAAAATGACGTTTTCTGACTTAAATTGGGCGGAAATATTTAGACTAAAAATGGCAATGAATAGGAATAAAAAGCAAAGTTTTCGCATATTTTTGAGGCTAAGCTTACCATAAAAACCAAAATGGTCAGCAGAATCTCATCAACTGACCACCAATTACCAATCACTAATTACCAGTCACTAATTACCAGTCACTAATTACCAATTACTAATTACCAGTCACTAATCACCAGCCTACATATGAATCGTCAAATCATGAACGCCCTCAGCCGCTTCCATCATTGATTCGGAAACGGTCGGGTGAGCATGAATGGTGTTGGCGATCGATTCGGCGGTGGCTTCGAGAGCCATCGCAACACAGGCTTCGGCCAATAATTCAGTCGCGTGTGGTCCGATGATGTGAACGCCGAGAACTTCGTCATATTTTTTCTCGCTAACGATTTTGATAAACCCGTCGGTTTCGCCCAAAATCCGCGCCTTTCCGCTGGCTGAAAACGGGAATTTGCCGATTTTGACATCGTAGCCCGCGTCCCTGGCTTTAGCTTCCGTGAGACCGACAGAGGCAACTTCGGGGTCGCAATAGGTGCAGTTCGGGACAAGGCGTTGGTTGATTGGTTCAACTTTTTTGCCGGCGAGTTTTTCGACGACTAAGATGCCTTCTTTGCTTGCCAAGTGAGCGAGCCAAGCCGTGTCAATCACGTCGCCAATCGCATAAACATTGGGTTCGGCGGTTTCACAATATTCGTTGACTTTGATTGTGCCGCGCGGATTGATAACGACTTTCGTATTTTCCAAACCTAATTTATCCAAATACGGCATCCGTCCGACTGCGACT
>JANOEF010000228.1:0-5306 GCA_031413075.1 Acidobacteriota bacterium
AAGCTATATCCTGGAAATTATTGTTAAACTCATAATCACCAATTAACAGTCCAAAGGGATCTTCACCAAATGTGCTGTAAATATCATCGCAAACTCTTTTGAATAAAGTTGATTGGTCGAAGGGCTTGGAAGTTATTCATCGCCTGATGTCAAAGAAATTGACAAACCTCGGCAATCAATTGACTATTTGATTGAAGCCCGGCACGCAGAAGGATTATCTGAGATGGGTTTTATTCCGTTAATTCAAAACCTAACCTGGATAGAGCCGTCATTCTTCAGCGATCAATCCTGTAGCAAACCCAAGCAATACGATTCAGAAGCCGCTAATAAATATGCTCGCAGCACGACAAAATTGCCTTATATCTTTGCCATTTCGCGCTTTGCTCATTACTTGAAGGTGATTGTCCGCGACCGTTCACAACCTTTTACTGATGGTCAGGAATGTCAAAACTATCTTAACCGATGGGTTCAACAGTATGTTCCAAACACATTTGAAGACAGAAATAGTTTCCGATGCCCGCTTAGAGAATGTAGAATTGAGATAGCCGAAGAAGCTCTTGCCGAGGATGAATTTAAGGCAGTTGTTTTTCTCCTTCCGACCTATCAATTTGAAGTTGAAGACCTAAGAATTGCCCTCCGAATGGTAGTTGATCTGCCGACGAATCAACGAAATTCAACGGTCACAACGTACGACCTTAAAGAAATTACTGCTAAATCGGAGCCAACAACCAAACCAGGCATTGCTCAAATTGATGAATTATTCAAACTCCAGATTAAGGAAATGAGCGAGGAAGTTTTATGTGATTTAGGGGAAATAGGAGGTTTATATTCGATAGATGGCCGAGTAACGCTTCGAAGGCTCAAGCAAAAATCACCCAGGAATTTTGTTTGCTCTTTGGATGACGAGTTTTTGGATCATCATCACGAATTTTATTTAGCCCTACTTTCTCCAGAGCCGGCTGAAAGAGTTCAGCGCACTACGAAACTTAGTTCGCCGGAAACTATTCAAACGGTTGTGGAACGAGCCCTTCCGGGCGTCACTTTGAAACATATTTTTACTGGTATTTTTCAGTATTTTTTGCTGGAGACAGAAGATAATGCATATTGGAATCTCATCAAACAAGCGAAAAACATGGCTGTAAATGTTTGGCCGGAACTGATATTTGCAGAACCAATCTTACTTGGGGTTCCTAAAGTTTTACCAAAAAAGACCCGCAGCTTGTTTGAAAATCAGATTTTGAACTTCCTCAATGAACCCAGTCTTGATGTAGAAGACGCCGGAAACAATGTTCATTCATATAGATTTTTCTGGAAACCGGGCCCTGTGGATAATCGCCTCTTTCGAGTTAATATCGAAGCCGATCAAACCGGAAGCATTGTCGTCAAAGATTATCGGATTAGCATACAAGCCGGGCAACTCGAGATTCATTGGATAAAGAATGAGACTTTCCCGCTGACCTCCGAAGAGATAGTCTGGTGGTTAAAACTCCTTGAGCGTTGCCGATTTTGGGAGATCGAGGATGAGCCACCACGCCAGGGAAGAATGGAAGGGGCATGCTGGACGATCGAAGGTCTGAAATACGGACATCAGCACGAGTTTTTTCGCTTGACACCACGAGAACCGGATATTCGCGAGCTCGGATTAGCTTTTCTCAGGCTGGCCCGTTTCAAAATAGATGAAAACTATTTTTTCTGATAAATCTGAAATTTGCTTGATGAGATGCGCAAACGCAGGTTTTTGAACTTGTTCACGTTATTGGCATTTGCCAAAAGTCTTTAGAATCAAAGTTGATTATGAACTCCCGATGCGAGATGATTGGAGTCTGTTTAAATTTTCCTTAAAGTCCCTGAAAGGGACAAATTTAATAGCGTTGGGTAAAGCGCGAGCGGCACCCAACGAATTGATAAAAAAGGTGATCCGTCGCTGAAAGTGACGAAACTTCAACGGGTTGTGTTCGTCACTTTGAGCGACGGAATGTTTGCTTTAACTTACGTCGGGATGCTCCCGACGCTATTAAATTCGTCACTTTCAGCGACAAAACAAGGAAATTTCAAAAATTTAAGCAGACTCTTACAGTAAGTTTATCAAGAGTTTTTTATGAAATTAGAGATACTTTTCAAAATCTTAGCGGTGATTTTCGTTGGAGTCACCGCATTTTTTCTCTGGCAAGGAAATAAAGATGGAACATTTGCTTCGCTGGTGTTGGGTGCGGCTTGCTTTTTGTTGAGCATCAGATTCCAAATTAAAGAGCGAATCAGACAACGAGAAGAACACGAAAAAATGGATAATTGACAATGGAAAATGAATGGTGCGTTTTCGGCAACTCCATTTTCTATTTTTGGTTATCCATTATTTATTTTAAAGATTTATGGCAAAAATTGTTTTATCAACCTTTGGTTCGCTGGGGGACATTCATCCCAAAATTGCGCTTGGTTTGGAACTGAGAGCGCGCGGTCACGAGGTTATTTTTAATGTCATGGAAGCGTTTCGGGAAAAATTTGAAACGCTTGGGTTTCCGATTTCGCCGCTCCGCCCCAGTCTTGATCCCGAAGACAGAGAGTTAGTCCGGCGTTTGATGGACATTAAAACCGGTCCCGAACTGATGTTCACGGAAATTCTATTACCTAATGTGCGACCGATGTTTGAAGACGTGTTGAAAGCGGTGGCCGGAGCCGACCTGGTGGTTTCGGGCGAAGTCGTACTGCCCATCAAATCGGTGGTCGAAAAAACCGGTATCAAATGGGTTTCGACCTCGTTGGCTCCGATTTCGTTTCTTTCCGCAGACGACCCGAGCGTGTATCCGACGGCTGAATTTTTGGAAAATTTTCGCTTTATGCCAAGGTTTTTTCATGAGGCAGTTCTCAATTACGCCAAAAAGACTTTTTTAGATTGGTTTGCGCCGTATCAAAAATTTCGACGCGAACTCGGTTTAGACCCGAATCACGACCCGATGTTTGGCGATAAATACTCAAAATCGTTGCATTTGGCGATGTTTTCCAGAGCGTTGGCAGTGCCCCAACCCGATTGGGCCCAATCAACTTTGCAAACAGGTTTTTGTTTTTATGACGGAGCGGAGGATTTAGGCCGGATGCCCGAAGATTTACAAAAGTTTTTAGACGCCGGCGAACCGCCGGTTGTTTTTACTCTGGGTAGTGCCGCCGTGATGGATGCCCGGGATTTCTTTGAACAAAGCATCAAGGCGGCTAAAATCTTAAATAAAAGAGCGGTGATGTTATATGGCGTTTTTAACCATCCGCCCAAGGGGTTGGACTCCGAACGGGTTGGTTTTGACTACGCTCCATATTCACAACTCTTTCCGAGAGCCTGCGCGGTTGTGCATCAGGGGGGGGTCGGGACAACTTCGCAAGTGCTCCGCGCCGGAGTGCCAATGATGGTCATGCCCTATTCGCACGATCAGCCTGATAATGCCGCCCGGTGCCGTCGTCTAGGGGTGGCCGAAATCATCAATCGGGACGAATACCAAGCCGCCGGTGTTGCAAAAAGATTGCGTAAAATATTGTCGGAGGCAGAATACAAGGCAAATGCCGTCAAAGCAGAAAGAATCGTCAAGGCAGAAAATGGAACACAGGCCGCGTGTGATGCAATTGAGAAAATTATTTGAAAATTTTCTGGAAATATTACGGTATTAGACATGTACACTTTGCAAAGTAAAAAATTTGCTCAATCATCAAGGCTTTTTTTGTGTTTTGATGATTATTTCAGTCAGGAGAAGAGATAAAACTATGAAAAAACATGTCTTGGCGTTTTTGGTGATGATGGTCAGTGTTACGGTAATTTTTTCACAGACGAATAATTACAACAATACCCGGAGCGCAACCAAGAATCCAATAACTAAAACAAAGAAAGTTCCCAAACAGACTTCCGGCTCAGGTAGTTACAACAAAACTGAAGTTTATGTCGGCTATTCAGGAACGGTTGCTCCGACCACCGGGGGAGGAGGTTTTTCGGGCAATGAAAGAAAAATTCATCACGGAATGCAAACTTCGGTGACCCTTAATGCCAATCGGTTTATCGGCTTAAAAGGTGATTTTTCAGTCGGTTACCGGGACCAGGATGAAGCCTTTTTAGTCGGTGTAGGTCGTCCGGCGACGACCGTCACTCGTCGAACAACTATTTACAATATTTTAGGCGGGGTTCAATTCAAAGATAATGAATCCGATGCGGTGGTTCAACCCTTTGCTCACGCCTTGGTCGGAGTGGGACTTTATCGTCAAAGCCTGCGGGATTGCAAAAATCCGATTGGCACTTTTTGCGGAACACCGGTAAAAGGTTCGGGGTTAGCCGGGGCTGTTGGCGGCGGGTTTGATTTTCGAGTTGGCAGCCGCGCCGGAATTCGCCTCAGTAGTGATTACAATCCAATGAGAATCGAAAAAGAAACAATCAATAATTTCAGATTCGGCGTCGGAATTGTTTTCAAATAATCAAAACAGTTTCTGATTAAGAAATAAAAAGTGCTATCCGCCGGGTAGCACTTTTTATTTTGCGATTGATACTTTAGGATAAAGTCTTGATATTCTTTTATGAAAACTCTCAAACATCTTTTGGAAAATAACAAAAATTGGTCACGGCGAGTGAGAGAAGATCACCCGGCATTTTTTTCGGATTTGGCCCGCCAGCAAACCCCCGAATATGTTTGGATCGGTTGCTCGGACAGCCGGGTTTCCGCCAGCAATATTGTTGGATTAATGCCGGGCGAAGTTTTTGTTCATCGTAATATTGCAAATTTAGTGATCCATACGGATATGAATTGTCTTTCCGTAATTCAAATGGCAGTTGAAGTTTTACAAGTAAAACATATAATTGTGTGTGGGCATTACGGTTGTAGCGGGGTCAACGCCGCCCTGGAGAACAAACGAAACGGTTTAATTGATAATTGGCTCCGACATATTCAGGATACGGCGAATCTGTATGATGAGTTGTTAACTCAAATTGAAGATGATAATGAAAGGTTAAACAAACTTTGTGAATTGAATGTCATCAAACAAGTCTTGAATGTCGGCGAAACGACCATCGTTCAGGATGCCTGGAGTCGCGGACAGATATTACGAGTTCACGGTTGGATTTACGATTTAACCGATGGGGTAATCACCGATTTAGGCATTCATTTGGAAAATTCAACGGAAGTAAAACTTTTACGCCAACGCTTTCTGACCCATTAAATTTTATGCGAAATAAAACAAAATTAATCTTATTGCTAGCGCTAACGTTATCTGCACACACATTTATTTTCGGACAAATGGCGCGTAAACCGACCGCCACCCGCGAACCGAAAGGGGCTATGGAC
>JANOEF010000229.1:0-7271 GCA_031413075.1 Acidobacteriota bacterium
ATTCGCCGGCGATGTTCGTCAAAGTTTGCGTCAAGCTATCGCAGTCAGTCAGAAATTGCATATTAAATCTGTCAAGAAAAAATATAAACGAGTGGTCGCAATTTTGGATAAACACTACACCGAACTGTGGACGGGCGGTAAGGCGAGTTACAAACTCGGCGGAATCATCGAAGAAGGCGGAGAATTAATAATTTACGCGCCGCATTTGACTGAGATTTCGCTAACACACCGCGAATTTATCGAAAAATACGGCTACGCACCGATTGAAAGGGTTATTGAAATGGTCGCAAATTCTGATGAACTCCGCAAAAATCTTTGCGTCGCCGCACATCTCGCGCACGTCGCATATGCGGGAAAGGCGGAAAATCTGAAAAAGATGAAATATCAAATTACGATGGCCACCCAACTAAATTCGACTATTTGCCAAAGGCTCAATTTGGGTTTTTTAGACTATCGAACATTTGATTTAACTCGCGTTGCCAATGATTCCGAAACGTTGGTGGTCGAAAATGCCGGACGGGATTTGTATTTATTGGAGAACGGAAAATAAACCGCTGAGAATTACGAAAGGTGGGTCACATTTCGACGGAGCGCAACTCACCTTCGCCAGACATCAACTAATGACAGATGAATGGATAAAAACCGTTAATCAGTTTATCAAAAAAAATAATTGGAAAGCTAAAATAAAATAACCGGAGAAAAAGATGAAAAAACTGTTTTTTATCGCAATTATGGTAACCGCAGCTATTGCAACGTTTGCCCAGACACCAACGCCGACTCCCGATGCTTTAACGGTGGAAAAACAACGAGCAGATCGTTTGCAAACACGTTTGAATGATTTCGCCCAGCTTGGACGATATGCCAAGGCAAATTCAGAAGTTCAACCGATTGCAAAAGGCGAAAAACGGGTCGTGTTTCTCGGTGATTCGATTACGGATTCGTGGAAATTGGCAGAATATTTTCCTGATCAGCCGTATCTCAATCGTGGGATCAGCGGACAAACGACCCCGCAAATGTTAATTCGGATGCGTCCGGATGTAATCGCCCACAAACCCAAAGTTTTATTAGTGTTAGCCGGAACAAACGACATTTCCGCCAATACCGGCGTGGTAACCGACGAATTTATTCAAGGAAATATTGCTTCAATCGTCGAACTGGCCCACGCCAACGGGATCAAAGTTATCTTAGCAAGTATTTTGCCAATTTCGGATTACAACCAAAACTCAAAAGGTGAAGCAATTGTCAGAAGCGTTCAACGTCCGCCCGAAAGAATTTTGGCCTTAAATAAATGGATTCAAAATTATTGTCAAGAAAAAAGTTTGGTTTATCTCGACTATTTTTCTGCCATGGTTGACGACAGAGGTTTTTTGAAAGCGGAATTAGCCAATGACGGCTTGCATCCACATGCCGAAGGCTACAAAATTATGCAAAAATTGGCCGCGGAAGCAATTGCTAAAGCCTTGAAAAAGAAACAACAAGCAGTGAAATGAGACTAAGGAACGTGCAAAAAATAAGTTATAACGATTTGGTTTTGTCTCCGAAGGAGACTGACATTATAGCGTAGCGAGCATCGCTCCGTTAGCTCAAGCAAGCGTCCCGTCTCAGAAGGTGACGAACATATAACTCATTGATTGTTTGACAACGGCTTCGCCGCGTCAAAACGAATATTTATCAACCTCGGAGGGTTTCACCCTCCGCTATATTGTCGGTCTCCTTTGGAGACAAGACATGACGAAAATTCAAACTGTTATAATTTATTTTTTACATATTCCTAAGTGCTTTTCACCGATTATTTTTGAAACATCCTGACTGGATTCGTCAACCTTTTTGATAAATGAGCAAAAATCTGTGTCAGCTTCATTCATCCGCCGTCTAATTTTCAATCTCGATTTTTTAAGTCAAGACTGGAGTTAAGTAAGAAATTGGACAATTATGGCTGAAAATTATTGTAGAATGGATAATAACTGAAGATTTTGAACTTTTACGCGTTTATCCAAGTGAAGAATCTATCAATTTTTATCATCGTTTGGGTTTTGCAAATGATAAGGAAATAACTAAACTCGTTTTGCGAGATGATTAAAACTATGGCAATTATAAATGTTCCTGATCAAGATTTGATGTTAAAAACAGTCGGAGAGATCACTAAATATCTGGCCAAAATCGGCATTGATTATGAGCGTTGGGATGCAGATTCGGCCAGAGTATCGCCCGATACTTCGGAAAGTGAAATCTTGGCGGCCTATGCCCCGGAAATTGAAATGTTGAAACAACAGGGCGGATATGTCACGGCGGATGTCATTAATATTGTTCCGAGCACACCAAATTTGGAGGCCATGCTCAACAAATTTAACCGCGAACATTGGCACGACGAGGACGAAATCCGCTTTATTGTTAAAGGTCACGGGCTTTTTCACCTGGCGCCGAAAGATTCAGCAGTAGTTTCAATCGAAATGGAAGCGGGTGATCTGATTCGGGTCCCGCGCGGAACTCGGCACTGGTTTAATCTTTGCGAAGATCGCACGGTGCGAGCCATTCGACTTTTTCAGGATATTTCCGGCTGGACGCCTTTTTATACCGAGAGCGGAGTTGATACCAATTATCAACCGCTTTGCTTCGGCGCCAGTTATATTCCAACATCGGCTTAAGCCACATCAATTACAAATTACGAATTACGAATTACGAATTTGTGAATTTCAGATTATGAGTTAACAATTACGAATTAAGAAATTTAACTCGAAACCATTCATCACTTATCAATTCGTAATTCGTAATTCGTAATTTTATTTAATGAAAGCCATTCTTCTCGACATCGAAGGCACCACGACCCCGATCGATTTTGTTCATCAAACGCTATTTCCGTTTGCCAAAGCTCAGATCGGAGATTATCTGCGTCAACATTTGAGCGAATTAAAAGACGAAATCGGACAACTCAAAACCGAATATATAACCGATTTCAGCAATCAGATCTATGGCCGAAAGTTTGATGAAAATTCGGCGGAAAATCTCGCAGATTACTTGAATTTTTTAATCGAAGTTGACCGTAAATCTACGCCGCTCAAATCTTTACAAGGTAAGATCTGGCAAGCCGGATACGAATCGGGCGAACTGAAAAGTGAGATATTTGAAGACGTTCCGCGAGCTTTTGAGCGTTGGTATCGGCAAGGGAAAACGATTGCAATTTATTCGTCGGGAAGCATTTTAGCGCAAAAGCTGATCTTCAAATATTCAAATTTCGGCGACCTGACACCGTTTATTTCCGCTTATTTTGATACCAATATTGGACACAAACGCGAAAAGCAAAGCTATCAAAAAATTGCCGAAAAAATGCAGAATCGAAAGCGCGAAATGCTTTTTATCTCTGATGTTTTGGAAGAATTAAACGCCGCACACTTGGCAGGTTTTGAGGCGATTCTTTCGGTTCGTCAAGGAAATACGCCGATTAATACCAATCACAGTTATCAAACGATTTTGAGTTTTGAGGATTTATAACGCGGAGCCCTCAAGTGAACCCACTTTGTTTTTATCCAGAATTCCCGTTAGTAGCAATAGCACGAGCACGATCATAAAACTTCCGCCAAAGGTGACAATTTCATTGAATGAGCCCACGCAGGCGGTTAATGGATTTATAGGCTCGTAGCTCTCAAGAATTGCACCGATCAAGAGACTCGATGCCGGCAACATGCCGGTCACCAGCAGTGGCCAATTGTTCCTTCGATCTTTAATGAAAAAGAGGATCCCGATAATAAGGCGAATAACGAGACCCGTTATCGCGGCATATGCGAATCGGTAAAAGGTTTCCGGGCCTTCGATCTTAAACTGAGGAACAAACGCGAGAAGCGAGAAAAACAGAGCACCCCCCACGAATGCCAGCACCGTACTCAAAAGAAACGCTCCATGCAATGCCCTTCTATTCTTTAGAACAAAAGCAAGCAAGACCAAGATCGCTAATTCAAACGTCCCCATCACGTTTTGCACAAACAAAGGGTCGCCGCGACCAGAGATGACACCCTTATTGGCTGAATGAATTGTCATGACCGCCGTGGTCGCCACGAGCAAAGGCCCATTGAGAGTCCAATCCGCTTATGGCTTAAGAATTGTTTCTTTCCGATGAGGCTGAGTTGACCGAGCAGCAAAATTAGCCAGACAAAGACCGTGATGACGTGGAAAAAATGGTACGGACTGGGGTTCGCCTCGGGACCGAAGAAGATATTCCAAAAGCCGGTAATGCTCAAAACCATGGCACCGATTATGAGCAGATACTCAAATCTGTATTTCTTAAGATTCGTCATATTGTGAATACGCTAACCATGATCACGACTGCGGTTAGCCCTTTGCAAATGTTCAGTCAGCCAGCGAAAACCCAAGTCAACCTCTTCACACGTGATGGGCGGTTGCGACGGGGGGTGATTATTTCTGCCACAATGACACCAGCCAACTGCCTTTGTTTATTTTCAAAACGCTTGCCTGAACGCGCGCAGCAACATAATTTTATCGTTCAGTTCACCGCATCGTTTCGGTCGTTCATCAAACTGCGAATAACCAGAAACATCATCCACAGCATAATCGCGGCACAGGCAACCGTCATTGTCGTGCGTAACCAAATCGAATCTAGCAACTGTTGAATCAACTCAGAATTTTTGCCTTTGTTCAATTCAAATTGAATCGGAATCTGAACGGTAAAAGTTGAAATCCAATTGACCGCTTGGCAGAACAAGAAAAGCCAGACGTGCCACAAACGAACGGCCTTTGGACGCAACCAGAACAGCAAAACAGAAAAGACAGACCGCAAAATTAGTGGAATTACCAGAAACGCGACGATGAGCGGCGAAAAGACGGCACGAAAAGCGACAAACTCGTTTTCGCCAACAACCGCAAATGTGCGGTAAATGACGTAGTTGTCTATCATCCCCGCGCCGAAAGTGTAGAACGTCAAAGCGAACGTGATAACGAAAACTCCATAGGTTTTGAAAATTGAATCCCTCATCAAATTCACAAATATCTGTTCATCAAATTCTCATTCGGATTACGAACATGAAACGCCGAACGGCTGAGATGACGTGGGGCGAAACCGCCTTCACGCAACTCCGAATTCACCAAAAGCCGTTGATAAGAAAGTCGCTGTTTCGCGCCCTCACGTCCATTGAATTGTTCGGCGTTTCTTGATTTTCACACGCACACCGTTGCTAAATTTCAAGTTTCATTTTACGCACTCGCTGCAATCCGCGAAGCGCGACAAGTTTGTTAGCTTTCAACTTCATAGAATTGGAAACAAACGCCTGAAGGAATAATCAGATGAAATTCCCGTCGCCCCCAAATTTTCATTTCAAGTTGACCAACTTCGGTTAAGGTAGATTGATACTCCTTATAGAGCGCATCTAGGTCGCTAACGCCGATACTAAAACTAGCATTTTCTACCCATATGTCTTTTCGTTGTTCTGCACAAGGTTAATCAAAACCGCGCCACGTTGGATTCCCGCCATCTGAGCAACTTGCCAGACAATAGTGAACCGTTACATCAAACCTACACAAATCCGAACATTCTCAGATTTGCTGTTGACTTCCTGCTTCAGCGAATCCCTCAGCCGTTGGGCTTTTGGTTTGGTAGATTCTCCACAGGCTTTTGTCTCTTTTGCAAGACTCCCCGTGTAACTCACGGGACTAAATGTTTCGTAATTTTCTAAGTTTATTGCAGCATTCAAATCTCGGTTTAGTTCTAATCCACAAACTTCACAGTTGTAAATCCGTTCTGATAAACTCAAGCGTTCCTTGATCTTGCCACAATTTGAACACATTTTACTCGATGGGTAAAAGCGATTTGCAACCGTCACTTTTGCTCCATACCAAGTTGATTTGTATTCCAGTTGTCGCCGAAACTCAAAGAAACCACCGTCCAAAATTGCGCTTGACAGTTTGTGATTCTTCGACATTCCTTTGATATTCAAATCTTCGATGATAATTTCGCTGTGGTTTTTGGCTAAATTACTCGTCAATTTGTGAATTGAATCTTTTCTCAAACAAGCGATTTTGTAATGAATTTTAGCGACTTTCTTTTTCGCTTTGGAGTAATTATTTGATTGTTTTTTAGCTCCTGTTCTAAACTTTTTGGAAACTTGACGTTGGGCGCCTCGCAATTTACGCAGATACTTGCGATACGCTCTGACTGCTGGTGCTTCGCTTCCATCACTCATTGTGGCAAGAGTTTTGATACCTAAATCTACTCCAACTTTATCTCGAACTTTGGGCGTGACAATTGGTGAATGCTCTACTTTGAAACTGACAAACCAATATGCGGAATGACGCGAAACTACGACATTTTTGACTTCCGCATTTGGCAAGATTTCAGAACATTTCACCCAGCCCAATTTCGGTAATTTGATTCGATTTCCTTCAACTTTAATCGCTCCTTCGAGATAAAATGAATCTTTCAATCCTTTCTTTTTAAAGCGTGGAGATTTGACTCCTTTGACTTTGAAAACTCTTTTGAAACCCTCATCCAAATTGCGCAAGGCTTGTTGTGGTGAGCATTTTGAAACTTCGTAAGTCCATTGATGAATTGATTTAACTTCTGCTACCCCCAGTTTATGAAGGTCAATCCCACTCGGTCGCTGCCCACCTTTTTCAATCAATTCTTGTGATTGTTTAAGTCCCCAATTATACGCAAAACGAGCAGTTCCCGCGTGTTTGCGAGCGAGCGTTTGTTGCTCATTATTGAGTTCTAATCTGACTTTAACTGACTTCATTTCAATTCTTTGGCAACTTCTTGTAACTGTTCGATTATCTTTTTATTCTTGTGACTTCGAGAGCCATAAAGACGTGCCGAAAAGACCGTGATTATCTCCAAGACATCGTTGGCTACATCTTCTTCAAACGTGCTTTCTTCACTTTTATTGATGATAATTACTTCGACTCCAAAATGCTCACACAAACTAAAAATTAACTCGCTCCCAAACCGTAAAAGCCTGTCTTTGTGCGTAATTACAAGTCTCTCCACTTGATTTGAACAAATCAATTTTATCAATCGGATTAAACCTTTTTTCTTGTAATTCATTCCCGAACCTAAGTCGGAAATTATCTCAAAATCAAAACCTTTCTCGGCACAATAACTTTCTAAAACAATTTCTTGACGTTTCAAATCCGGTTTTTGATCGTGGGCTGAAACTCTCGCATATCCAACTGTCAAATCTTGTCCCTTTTTGCTTCCCAAAAGTTCCGCAATCACATATCTTCGATGTCCGTTTCCTTCCCGATATGACTTAAATCTACCGGATTTT
>JANOEF010000230.1:0-10273 GCA_031413075.1 Acidobacteriota bacterium
CTTGATTGCTGTTATCGTCCTTGAAATATACATCAGCTCCCGGCAAGTAAAACATCGCGAAGTGAAAAGAGATCTTCCTTCAGCACATAGCCCTTAGCTCCCGCATCTCGGGCCGCATCCTTTGTTTTGCCGTCGCCGTAATCGGTGACAATGCAAACTTTAGCATCGGGAAAAGCTTTAATAATATTATGTGTCGCGGTTAGCCCATCCACATTGGGCATTCTAATGTCCATCAAAACCCAGTCGGGATGAAAATCAATAAAGGCTCTGAGGGCATCTGCGCCGTCTTCGCATTCCGCTATCTCGTCAGAAATGTCGGAAACGACGCTTTTGATCAAGCGGCGCATTCCGGCATTGTCTTCGACGATGAGTAGTTTCATAACGATTTTGGATTTCAGAATTCGGATTTTGGATTGGTCATTTATCATTCATCACACGTTTTTTGAATACGATTGTAAAAGTTTGACGAAGGAAACACAATACTTTAAGTCCTTTGGAAAGAAAGCTTCGATTTGATTTCAACCAACAGTCCATCATGTTTCCCTCGTCAAACTTCGTCAATAAATTTCCCCGCTAGAAATCAAACCGCAAGGCAAATTGAATTTCTCTGGGAGAAGTCAAAGACCTCGTAATTCGTCCAAAAGTCGTTGAAGTAATGTCCAGATCTGGTGCATCAAAATAGTTACTGTTAAAGACATTGTAGGCTTCGGCGCGGAAGGTCAGGCGCTGATTTTCCGACCACGGCAATTTGAATTTTTTGGAAACCGCCAAATCGGTATTAAAGAACGACGGTCCGCGGAAGATATTGCGGAAGCCAGTTTCGCCGTGCCTTGGGTTACGAAACGCGGCGAGGGCTTTTTGCGGGTCATCAAAATATTGAATTCCGCTACCTTCATCGTGAATTCTAGCTTTTAAGTCTGCTAAACTCCCCTTCAAAATCGCCGGACTATCAAAAAGGTAGGAAACAGGATAGATTCGGTTTCTGGAATTTAATGCCAAACCAGAACGAGCCACAAAAATTCCCGAAACAGACCATTCGCCGGCTAACACATCCAACCATTTCGGCATATTTCCGCCAATGAATTTTCCGCGACCAATCGGAATTTCGTAAATACCATTGACGTTAACCAGATGACGAATGTCAAAATCCGAGTTTCCGCGACAACTATTTGGATTGACCAAATCGCACAGAACTCCGCCTGCAACGGTGTTGGTGACGCTTGATTGATTGTCAATGGCGTGTGACCAGGTGTAATTAAAATCAAATTCCAACCCTTTGGAAAAGCGTTTTTGCAAACTCAATAACATCCCGTTGTAATCTGATTTGCCCAGATTAGTTATATATGTATTTGCCCCAAATTGACGGCTCAATCCGACATTAGAATTAATGAAACTATTTCCGTAAAGTGACGCAATTAAATCCGTGGTGCTTCCATTTTGCAAATCAAATCCAAAAAAAGCTGCGGTTAGTTCCGAGCAATTAGTGAATCCAAAATCCTGACAAGTTGCCCCGTAATTGGCTAAAATTGTTGGACTTAATTGATTCTCAACCCACGGTTGAGCAGTAATCGGCGAACCGTTGTTTATTTGTGTTTGGAGCGCATTAAAAGCGTCAAACATCAGTTGACCCGATTGTTTGTCTTTGAAATTCATCGCTTGTGCCGCGTCAGCTTGAGCAAACAGCTTACGTCCTTTACGGCTCACCCAGGCAACATCGAGCAAAAAGTTGCCGGGTAATTCCCGTTGAATTCCGAAACTGAATTGATATGAATATGGTGTCCTGAAGTTTTCTGAGATACCATAATTAAATGCTTGATTAAATAATCCGTTTGGATCGGGAACAAAAGGTCTGGAACTAACCGGTGTGGTATTTTGAACGGGTAAAGTCGTAATTCCGGTAAATCTAGGACTCAACGCCAAAGTCTGCGCGGCAGTTGGTGAGAAAAACTGTCGGGTTGCCTGATTATCAAAAATATACGAGTTTTGGTCTAAAATAAAAGTGATAGCACCGCCCGTCCGGTCGTAAACTAAAGCCGCTCCACCACGGATGGAAGTTTTTCGGTTGCCGAAAATTGCTCCTAACAAACCACTTTCAAATGCCGGATTGTAGGCAAAACCGATTCTCGGCGCAAAGTTGTTTTTGTCGGGTTTATAAACGGAACGGGCGTTATTTGCTTGCCCAATTAAGTTATATGATGCTAACGGCTCGGCATTATCACCCGAAATTCCATTAGCCGCATTTTTGATTCTGAGATCAATCAAGGTTTGATAATCAACACTGTTGCCTCCCTGTAACCCATCTCTTTCATATGGCGGCACATAATATTGCCAACGCAACCCAAAATTCAAATTCAAATCGCTCCGCACCCGCCAATTATCCTGAACGTATAATTCATATTCGTTGCGGATGTAGTTACGAATTCTGCCTGTGCCGGGAGGAAGTGCTTTTCCCTGCGAGTCATAGACATAAAAGGTTAACAGCGAAGAAAATCTGCCGACCAAATTTCCTAAAGCCCGATCAAAACTTTGGGTTGCCGTCGAACTGCCCGGGCGAATCGTGGTCGGACGCAACGCGGCGGTAAGCGAATTACCCGCAATCGTCACGAAATTCAGGTCATTAGCCAGTCTTTCCTCTGACCTGATTGGCTTAAAAACACCGCCAAACGAAAATGTGTGATTCCCGGTGTTCCAAGTCAAGTCATCGGCAATGGTTGGGGTGGAAATATCACGACCTTGAGTGCTCAGGCGTCCAAACGGATCGGACAAACCTGAAATAGTGTAATTGTTTGGAAATGATGAACCTTCGGTGGTATTGGGAAAATCCACTTTTTGTTTAGCAGCTCCGATAGTGATTTTATTGAAAACCGAATGAGAAATATTCCAACTATGTCCGACCACCCAGGAGAAACTTTTATCTAAAATGACCGGACCGCCTTTATCACCGGGGAATTGCTGTTGTCTTCCGGTGTTGATGGGGTCTGAGGAATCGCGCCGGGTGGTGGTAAATCGTCCAAAGATTTTCTGATTTGAATTTATGTTGTAGTCAATTCTGGTCGTGTAATTATTTTCTTTACGATAGGCAGGGGCATTAAATCTGACCCCGCCGGTATTGATTCCGTCACCCAGACTTAAATCATTCGGCAATGGATAGCGACTGTTGATGAATGACAAAAATGCTTGATTAACGCCGACACCGATTGGATCAATGGCGGCAATTTGAGCTTGGGAAAGATACGAGATACATTGCGAATTGCTGTTTTGTCGAATCGTAGAAACGGCAATTGTAGTGCATCCGGCGGTGTTGTTTAAATAGGCTAACTGACCATTGCGGAAACTTTGCAAGGGAACGGTTCGGGTATAAGTAAAGCCTTCGCGGTTTTGCCAGCCTTCGTAATCAAAGAAAAAGAACAATTTATCTTTTCCGCTGGTGAACATTGGTCCGCCTTCGCCAAAATTGAAAAACGGCAACGGTCCGCCGATGCTTCCGCCGAATTGATTGCGAACCAGAGGTCGTTGCGGGAGTCCGGCTTTGTTATTAAAAAAAGTATTCGCGGCAGTTGCGGCAGTTCGATTGTATTCACGCAAAGAGCCATGAAATTCATTGGTTCCCGATTTTGTAGCGATTTGGATTTGTCCGCCGCTACTGCGTCCTTCGCCCGCACCCGGAATCGCAGTCACGGCTCTGAATTCCTGCACCGAATCAATCGCAATGTTGCCGATGGTCAAAAATGCTTGTCCCGTTCCGGAGTCATTTGAATCAATTCCGTCAACCGTGATGTTCCCTTGGTCGGCTCTCGCGCCCGTAATCGAACCAACCCGATTCGATTGCGATCCGCCAAAACCGGGGGCAGTTCCGGCACCAATATTATTCCCGATCGCACCCGGCTGTAATCCGATCAAAGCGGCGGGAGAATTACGAATCTGGATCGGAAGCTCCCGCAATTGTCGAGTGCCGATGACATTTCCCAAACTGGCATCAGTAGTATTGAGCGAAGCATCGCCCGTCGTTGATGTAACCTGAACCGTTTCCGTCACCTGTCCAATCGTCAGTTGAGCATTTTGTGATTCTAATTTAGCCACGCTAAGCTGAACATCTGTGATGGAATAGGTTTGAAACCCTTGTTTTGAAAAAGTCAAAGTATATCCCGAGCCGGACTGAATATTGTTAAAAGTGTAAATTCCCTGGTTATTGGTGGTGGTGGTTTGCTCGCGGGAAGTTTTGGTGTCTTTCAGTTTGACTTCGACACCGGGCAGTAACAAACCGCTTGAATCGGTGACAACTCCCGTCACACCCGAAGCCGATTGCGCGTGAACAATCAACGGCAGAATCATTAAACATAAAATGATAAAAAATAATGCAGACGTAATTTTCTGATTATTGAATGGTAGATACATATTTTCTCCTTTTTGCTAATTTTTTCAATTTCCGCGTTGTTTGAAATCAACAATCAGCGGGGGCAGTTTTTTGACAATAGAATTATCGGAGTTTTAAACGGCAATTGGTATCCCAAGAACTACCTATTTTAGGGGGGGTAGAACTACCTATTTTGTATAGGTAGTTCTACCTATATTGATTGGGGATTGGGGATTGGGGATTGGGGATTGGCAAAACTTCGAATCAAAGAAACATAGGAATTGTAAATCGGTAACCTGTGAAAAAACAATCATTTATCACAAAAGAGTTGAAAAATTTAATTGCGTGGCTTTTAATAAAGATAAACAAAAACTACAGCTCATCTCTATGGTCAAGCGCAAATTTGAGCAAAGCGTGCGAGCCTTTTAAGTCCAATTTGGTCGCAATGCTGGTTCGGTGATGTTCGACGGTACGGATGCTGATAAAAAGTCTGGCAGCAATGTCTTTGCTGGTCAGATAATCGCCAATCAGACTCAAAACCTTTTTTTCGGTGGGAGTTAAACTATTGATTGAAGGCGTGTTTTGCACGAATGTTTCGCTTTGCCGACTGCGTTCGATCAGAAAAGTTGAAAGTTGCGGACTGATAAAACTTTCGCCCCGGCTGACGGCTTTGACAGCATTGATTAAATCCGCCATTGCCGAATCTTTTAGGACAAAACCTTTGACATCAATATTTAAGGCGGCATTGAAAAGTTTTTTATCCCGGTGCATCGTCAAAAAAATTACTCTCACGGGAATTGATTTGCTGAAAAGGGATTGGGCCACTTCAAAGCCGTCTTTTTCAGGCATATCAATATCCAGAATCGCTATGTCGGGATTCATTTCGCCAATCAAATTAAGCGCCGTTTCACCGTTATCAGCTTCCCCGACTATTTTTAATTTTGCTTCGGTTTCCAAAAGCTGACGCAAACCATTCCGAAAAATCGGATGGTCATCGGCAATTATGATTTTAATTTCTTCCTTCATCGTTTTGAAATGGTTTTCGATTATTGGTCTTTGATTGTTTCTGCTCGGCAAAACGAAATTTCTGTTTAAATTCATACCAAATTAAACCTCAATTTGATAAACGCAATTTTAAATAAAAAGGGGTCAAAACCAACAGCCAAATACCTACTTTAATATTTTTACAACAACAGTCGTTCCTACATCCCGGGTTGATTTTATCGAATATGTTCCGCCAAGCAGACGTGCCCGTTCCGACATTCCTTTCAAACCCAAACCCTTGCTTTTCTTTTCGGCAGTCTCATCCATCACAAAACCTTTTCCATTATCTTTAATAATCAAATTAACGCCGTTTTCACTCTTCGTAATTTTAATTTTCGCGAATTTTGCACCTGAATGTTTGATTATGTTATTCAAACTCTCCTGGATGATACGGTAAAAATTTATCTCGTTTTGTTTGGAAAAAACACCGTCAAGGTCTTCCATTTCAACCTCAAATTCAATATTTGACGAGTCGGACACGCGCTCGATCATTTCTTCGATCGAACTGGTCAGCCCAAGTCTTTCAAGCTGTGACGGACGCAGATAATAGGCAATCTCGCGCACTTGTTCAAGCGCTTCGGTGGCAGATTCAGAGATTTCCCCGAATTGCTCGTGTGCCAATTCCAATTTTTCATCCGAATTAATTTCTTTTTCCGCCACCTTTTCCCCTAAGAAAGCGCGGTTTTTAATGATCAAAAGGCTTTGTCCGAGTCCGTCGTGCAATTCAGCCGCAATTCGTTTGCGGTCATTTTCCTGTTCCTCAATCAATTGTCCGGCAAATGCTTCCTGAATTTCTTTTTCGTAGCGCAGTTTTGATATTCGCGGAAAAACGATCAATAATATTAGTCCGAAGCCCGCCAAAACCATTAAAGTTATAAACCACCAGGTTTGCCAAAATGGTGGCAAAATTGTAACCCGAACAGTCACCCCTTCCCGATTCCAAACACCGTCATTGTTTGACGCAATCACCCGAAAAAGATAACTGCCGGGCGAAACATTGGTATAAAAAGCGGTGCGCCGCGTTCCGATGTGAATTAAATCTTTATCGAAGCCTTCGAGTTGATAAGCATACTGATTTTTGCCCGGCTCAGTAAAATCCAGCGCGGCAAATTCAAAAGAAAAAAATCTTTGTTCGTAATCGAGAGTGATTTCTTTGGTTTCGGTAATCGTTTGTTTAAGCGGAGAATCTTTTTCTTTGAACGAAACCGCATTGTTAAGAATTTGAAAACCTGTCAAAACGACGGGCGGGGGGTTCGGATTGTCTTTGACATCCGAAGGGTAAAAAGCGTTGAAACCATTGATGCCGCCAAAGAATAATTCACCGCTTTTGCTTTTGAAAAAGGCGCAACTGTTGAATTCATTATCCTGCAATCCGTCTTTTTTGTCGAAATTTTTGAAAGTCAGGTTGCGCGGATTGAAACGGCTGATTCCGTTATTGGTTGACATCCACAAATTGCCTTCATCGTCGCTCAAAATCCCGTAAATAACATTGTTTGCCAATCCCTCTTTTTCGGTCTGAACAGAAAAAGTCTCAGTATTGGTATCAAACCGATTGAGCCCGCCGCCTTTGGTTCCAAGCCAGAGGATATTCGGCTCAAAGGGATCGGGTGCGACCGTCCGAACGGCATTATGGCTTAAACTATTAGTGTCCTGCGGATTGTTTCGATACCTTTTGAAGGCTTCCGACTTTGGGTCAAAACGGACCAGTCCATCTGTGGTGGCAATCCAAAAAACTCCTTGCTTATCTTCATAAATGTCAACATAGGGATCATTATTAATTTCACTATCCTTTCGGGCATCGAATTGGTAACCTGAAAAACTGTCCGTTTCCCGATTGAACCGATAAATCTTATATCTGGTCAGAGCCCAAAGCACTCCTGAACTGTCTTCAAATAGTTTATTGACGACACTTCCGTAATCAAAATCAATCCGATCCTGATCCAAAATGTAATTAGTTGACTTTTCGGTATTCGGCAAATCAAATTTTTTCAGCCAGTCTCCGCCGCCAATCCACAATGCGCCCAAACGGTCCTGGAAAACAGCGTTTGTCTCTTCATCTCTGAAAATTCCCCGGTAGGGCATTTTAAGGCGAATAGCTCCTCCGGTTGTTCGGTTGACCCGTAATAAAAAACTCCCCGCACTGCTCAAAATGATGTTGCCGTCATCCAGTTCCGTCAAGGTTCTGACGCTGGTTCCGTTCCAGAGTGAAATTTTTGAACTTTGTTCTCTGGAATGGGAAAAGCGTTCAGTTCCGCGGTCATAACGCACCAAACCTTTGCCGTTTGAGCCAAACCAAAAGGCCCCGCTGTGGTCTTCTAAAATTGAGTTGAACCCGTATTCTAACAGCGGACTGAATTTAGCTCCGGGATTATCTTTGGGGTCAGCGGGAAAATAATCAAACTTTTCGGTGGTCGGATAAAACCTGACCAGTCCCCAATAACCGCAGAACCAAACATTCCCTTTGCTGTCTTCAAAGATATTCCGCACTACAATTGATCCCAGTTTTTTTAAGACAGAATCATACCTGTAAATCTTTGATTGACCGGTGACTGAATTCCACTGCCAAAGTCCGTCCGTGAGTCCGATCCAAACATTTCCGTTTTTTCCTTTCGAGAGAGTAGAATAAATATCCCCTTCTTCTCCGGTTAAGGTCCGGAAAGGCTTAGTCAAATAATTTTTCCCGTCAGAATCGAGAGTCAGAGTAAAAACCCTGCCCGAACCTGTTTTAACCATAACCGTGTTTTCATCGGTCACAATAACTGAATTAATATTGTTTTGATCAATCCCGTCGGGGTTGTTGGGGTCGTTTTTGAAATGGGTGAACCGGATCCCCGGTACCGGATTTTCACCCTCTTGGACGGGTTTCAGTTTATTGACTCCGCCGGACGTGGAAACCCAAATTGCGCCCTGCTTGTCTTCAGCAATGGCACGAATTTGTTGATGACTGATACTGTTTGAATTATCGGCATCGGGCAAAAACCGATAAAAGGTCTCGTATGTCCGGTCAAACAGATTAAGTCCATTTTCCGTCCCAACCCACATCCTACCTTCGGTATCCTCAAAAATTGCGGTGATGCTGCTATCTGAAATAGAGGTCGAATCATTCGGATTTTGCCGGTAAGCCTTGAATTGATACCCGTCGAAACGATTCAAACCATCCTTCGTGCCAAACCATAGGAATCCGTCTTTGTCCTGCAAACTGCAAGTGATGACATTTTGTGAAAGCCCAAGCTCGGTCGGAATCTGGTTGAAAAGTAATTTTGGGGCGGATGGCTGGGGCGTCGGCTTAGATTCAAGTTGGTTTTGCTGCGCCTGCGTCCCGTCCGGAGACGACAAGACGACCAACACGAAAAATATGCGTACCAAAAAGAGAACTGTCTTGAGAATTCTTCTTCTCATTTGAATCAGTGACGAAAAAACACCTTTCTTAATTCATTATTTTGTCGAGTTTAATTGTATAACAAGATGTTTTTGTTCGCACTGATAACCAGGCGGTTGGTTGATTCTTTGGAATTCTTAGCCTCTGCCATAAAATCGAAGCGGTAGAAGATTTGACTATTTGCTGAGCAGAATCGTCGGAAGCGAAAGCAGGTCTTCCTTCAAAATATATCCTTTGGCTCCGGCTGAGTAGGCAGCCTTGATGATTATTTGGTCGCCGTAATCCGTCACAATGCAGATTTTGGCATCGGGAAAATCGGTGATAATGTTGCGGGTGGCAACCAATCCATCTACCTTGGCCATTTTAATATCCATCAGAACCCAGTCGGGAAGAAAATCAGCATAGGCTTTGAGGGCTTCCGCCCCGTCCTCGCATTCGACCACCTCGTCGGCAATGCCGGCAACCACACTTTTGATCAAGCGGCGCATTCCGGCATTGTCTTCGACGATCAGTAATTTCATGGCGATTTTGGATTTTGGATCTCGGATTTGGGCTAGGTTGTTGAAATAATGCATACTGCCTTTTCATTAAAAGCAAAAAAGTTTCAAAAACCGGATTTGCATATATAAAATCTCCCGTCTCTGCACTTTCGACGGTCATAAAAGGACACTGAGTGTTTGAATATTCATCGATCATTCATCAATAAATCCGTTCCATCAGTGTCCCCGCGCATTTATTCGCTGAGTTTAAATGCTAAAAATGAGAAGTCGCTTATCGAACCCCCCACGCTTGGATTTCCGCCATTCTGCTGTATAGCCCTTGAGCGGAAGCTCCCACTCTGGAGATAAGGACCCGGACCTTTGTCGTAGTAACTGTCGGAAATGTAAATGTTCGCCAGACTCGATTGTTGCCGGTAACCGTACCGTTCGGGACAGTTACCCATTTAGAACCCAAATAATCCCATTGCTGCACTGAATAAACTACTATTCCCTGAGTCGAAAAAGTGGTGGTCGGGGTCGGTTCGGTTGAACTCGTAAGGTTTTCCTGGACAGTGAAAACATCAATTTGATCAATCATTCTTTGTACAGGGAAATCGACCTGAATCCAGTCCGGTGCTGTTGTAGTTGTGGTCGCATCCTGCCACCCTCCGCCTGTACCCCAGTTGACAGTTTTGAGATCGCCATCGATCACCTTGGAGGGAGAGAAATTAGCGGCAGTAGATGAAGCGCTTGCGACGCCGCCATTGGAGGCAAGGGCAAAGTTTGTTCCGATCGGGAATACTTTGCGGATCGTGCCGGTAGTTGAACCCAACGTGGAATCAGCAACATACAAAGCTCTGTCATAAATCGCCAGCCCCCTCGGGTGGTTAAACGTCGCCGCGGAGCCCAACCCGTCGGCAGATCCCGAGGTGGCTCCTCCGGCCACGACGCTCACTTGGCCTGCAGGATTCACCTTGATGATTCGGCGGCCTGAAGTACACGAATCGGCTACATAAA
>JANOEF010000231.1:0-5439 GCA_031413075.1 Acidobacteriota bacterium
CGTGGTGGCCGTATGCGGATCAGCTCGCGGGCAAGCTCGGCTTTCCGCGCGGTTATTACTTTGGCTGGGGTGGGGGACGCACCATGCCCGGCGCCAGCACCTATCTGCCGAACCCCAATGTGTATGGCAAAAAGCTGAAGGACGACGCGCGCCGTTACTACGGCTCCACGGTGAACTTTCACGCCCGCGGCGAGATGATTCCGAACGAGCAGAGTTTCTGCGAACTCGATCCGCAGAAGAAAGACAAGTGGGGCATCCCAGTGCTGCGCTTCCATTTCCAATGGACCGACTACGAACTGAAGCAGGCGGTGCACATGCAGCAGACCTTCGCCGAAATCATCGAGGCGCTCGGCGGCAAGGCGAAGCCGGAGACCGATCCGGAAAAGGCGATCATGGCCGGCGGCACGATCATCCACGAAGTCGGCACGACCTGCATGGGCGCGGAGGCGAAGACCTCGGTGCTTTTTCGCTTTTTCGGTATCGGAAAAATTGTTGACAAGTTGAATCGTTGTTCCCATTTCGTCCGAATAGGTAGTTTTAACCAATGTTTTCATCACTTCTAATGTTCCATCCAAGTATCCTTGGATAATGAAGTTATCGGCAGAATCTTTTTTGAGTAAGTCATAGTTATCGTAGAGTTCAAAAGTATTTAATTCGACAGTAGGATTTACTTTAATCAGACCGACATCGTGCTTAATAGAGGTGCTGACAAGTTGAGCAGGTAATGATTTATCTTGTTGAAATGCTAAAACTTCCAATTCTATTTTGTTATTAGAATTTTCAAGGTTGAAATCAACTTTGATACCGAGATTGGCAATCGTTCCGCGTTGTGCTTTGGTTTTAGACGGAATCCAATTCGTTGGCGGCGGAGCATCAACATTTACTACCCGTTTCAAATCTGCTGAGACGACAATTCCATTTGGAAGGGAATTTTTACTCATTTTTACTGCTGAATTCCAAGGTGCGATTGCCCAACTTGCGGTTGCAATAAATCCGTCTTTTGTTACGGCAACGCCACCCACCGAAGCAATGTGTCCGGCAGCTTGATTAAATTTTCCTTTTGCTACCAAAATCGGTTCATAACTGCCGTTGTCGGTTTCGACATAAACCGGAACTGCTTCGTGTGGACTGTTGATGTTGATGCCTTTTTGTTTGAGGGTTTTGACCGGAACAAACAAGAAAAAGAAAGGTTCATTTGTTTTGGTGTTCATAATTAACCAATAACTTTGAACCCGAACTCCCGATTTCTCGTATTGGCTGATAATATTTTTTTGGACGGAATCTTGGTTAGCTTGGTCAAAAAAATTTGAAGCTGATTGCGCCGTTGCCGAAGTAATAAAAAGACCAACGCATAAAATAAATAAAAAGATTCGATTTAAGTTTTTCATAATAGTTTTCTCCTGATAAAAGTTGTAATTTTCCTTGTAACACCGAAAAATTTGTGTTCTAACTCAATATGCGGAAATAAAAAATAAAGTCGGACAAAAAATAAATTAAATTGGTGAAAATAATTCTTTACACAACGCTGGCCCTCATCGCTTTTGCCTTTAATTCAATTTTGTGTCGGCTTGCGCTGGGTAGCGAAACAATTGATGCGACGAGTTTTACGGCTGTCCGACTCGTTTCGGGTGCGGTCACTCTTTCAATAATTTCGTTAATTCTGAGCCAAAAAAAGGCAGCCTTAAAACGCGGAAACTGGTTTTCGGCGTTTTTTCTTTTTGGCTATGCGATCTGTTTTTCATTTGCTTATCTGAAACTGACGACCGCGACCGGAGCCCTGATCTTGTTTGGTTCGGTCCAATTGACGATGATTTGCGCGGCTCTGGTGAGGGGGGAACGACCGCAACCGTTGGAGTGGATCGGGTTACTTTTAGCGTTTGTCGGTTTGATCTATCTGGTTTTTCCGGGACTTTCGGCGCCGCCGCTGGAATATTCAGGTCTGATGATGTTTGCCGGCGTGGCCTGGGGTTTTTACACTTTGCGCGGAAGAGGAAGTGAAAACCCGTTAGCCGACACGACCGGAAATTTTCTTCGCACCCTTCCGATGATGTTGCTATTGTCCATCCCCTTTCTATCAAATCTTAAACTCTCAACCGAAGGAATCATCTTTGCCGTGTTGTCAGGTGCCATCGCGTCGGGCATTGGATATTCGGTTTGGTATGCTGTCCTCAAACACCATACGGCAACCCGGGCGGCCATTCTTCAACTGGCGGTTCCGGCTCTGGCGGCGGTTGGCGGAGTGGTTTTTCTGGCCGAAAGTCTGACCTTTCGACTTGTTTTGGCGAGTGGTTTGATTCTGGGCGGAATCGGGCTTGCAATTGTCGGAAAGAAGGTTTGAAATTAAAAGTGGATTCGATTGTTTTTTATGGCATCCAATTTCAAACAAAATGCCGGAACAAAATAAACCAACTCAAACAACCGAAAGCGTCAAAGTTTTGCGCCTCTGGGAAATGATTTTTCTCGGCAAAGGTGCGCTTTTTCGCCAATTTTTACATGCCGTCATCAGCATCTCGCTGCGTTTATTTTTCCGGCGAATCGAGGCCAGTGGGGTTGAAAAAGTTCCCCGGGACGGCGGAATGATTTTCGTGCTCAATCATCCGAATGGTCTGGTTGATCCGGCTTTGGTTTATGTTTCGCTCACCCGCCGCGTTTCATTTTTAGCTAAATCCACTCTTTTTTCGATTCCGATCGCCGGCCGGCTGCTGCGCACACTCGAAGTTTTGCCGCTCTTCCGGCGGGTTGATGCGGGCGAAGATATGTCAAAAAACTTACGAACTTTTGAAGTGTGCCGCGAATTGCTCAATCGTGAACGCTGTATCGCCATTTTCCCCGAAGGCATTTCTCATAACGAAACCAAACTGCAGCCGATCAAAAGCGGGGCGGCACGGATTGCGCTCGGAGCGTTGGGAGTTGGACAAGCAGGGGAGAAAGGGAGTCAGGGAGGAGGGGAAAGTTCGTCTCAAATATCCCCAACAACTAACGAAACTCAATTAGTTGGAGAGCATAATCCGCAATCCGTAATCTGCAATCCAAAATTACAAATTATGTCTGTCGGGTTGTTTTATACTTCTAAAACTGCATTCAGAAGCGAAGTGCTGATTCGATACGGCGAAATTTTTGAAGTTGAATCGGTCGAACTGGATGAACATGGTGAGCCGCCGAAAGAATCAGTAAAAAAACTGACCGATAAAATTGAAACGGCTCTCAGAAACGTCACCCTCAATCTGGAATCACAACAGGAATTGGACACCGTCTTAAAGGCCGAAGCCCTATTTTCATCGGTGTATGAAAATCTGCTTTTCAAAAAAACGCTTACCCAGAGTTTTCAAAGGCTCCAGAATTTAGCCAAAAAATACGCGCTCTTGGAAAAAAATGACCCGCAGAAAATGCACGAACTTAATGAACGGATAACTATTTACGAGAACGAATTAAAAACCAGCGGGCTGACCCACGAGAGCCTTTCGGTTTGGCAGCATCCGACTCTCTATGTTTTTCGTTATTTGATTTTGCGGATGATTATTCTGGCGATTCTTGCGCCATTGGCCATGATCGGCTCGATTATTCATTCGCCGGCCTATCTTTTTTCAAATTTTATCGGACTGGTTTTCAAAAATCACGGAGCCGATGCAGTTGGCTCGAGTTATAAGATTTTGGCCGCGATGGGGTTTATGCCGTTGACTTGGATCATTACATTCCTGATAATGTGGTGGTTTTTTGGTTGGCAAATCGGACTTTTAGCGGTTCCGATCACGATTTTATGCGGATATATCGCCCTCAGAAGTTCGGAAACTCTAATTGATATGAGCGTTTGGATAAAATCCGTCTGGCTCCTGTTTCGCCAGCGGGCTTTGTTTTTACGGTTATTGATGCAGAGAGAAATTTTACAAAAAGAGATCGGAGATATTGTTGAAAGATAAAATGTCAATTTTTGAGATCAAGTCGGATATCAATCAAGCCCATACGCTTTCGTCTGAATTTTACACGGACGAAAAATATTTTGCAGCGGCAAAAGAAAAGATCTTTGCCCGCAGCTGGCATTTTGCCGGAACCTCGGACAAAGAGTTTAATCTTAAGCCTTTCAATATTTTAGACACGCCGCTGGTGCTTTCCGGCGACGGAGAAACCGTTAAATGCTTTTCCAATGTTTGCACGCATCGCGGGGCTCTGCTGGTCGAGAATAATTGTGCCGCCAGCGGAATTCGCTGCCGTTATCACGGACGCCGATTCGATTTAGACGGTAAATTTCTCTCAATGCCGGAGTTTGAAAAGGTCGAAAACTTTCCTTCCGAAAAAGATGATCTGGCAATTGTTGCCGCGAACAGTTGGAGTAAGTTTAACTTTGCTTCGCTCGATCCCGTGGTTTTATTTGATGATGTTTTCGGCGAGATGAAAACACGGCTCGACTGGTTAGATTTAGATTCGCTGAGGTTCGCCTCTGAATATTCGCGGGATTATTCGTTCAAAGCCCATTGGGCGCTCTATTGCGAAAACTATCTCGAAGGGTTCCACATCCCGTTTGTCCATCCGGCGCTCAATAATATCCTTGATTACGGAGATTACACGACCGAACTTTTTCGCTATTCCAATTTGCAATTGGGGATTGCCAAAGAGGGCGAAGCGTCGTTTGATTTACCGACAACATCGCCTGATTTTGGCAAAAATGTGGCGGCTTTTTACTTTTTTGTGTTCCCGAATCTGATGTTTAATTTTTATCCGTGGGGATTATCGCTGAATGTGGTCGAACCGATAAACTTTGAAAATACACGAGTTAGGTTTTTAACTTATATTCTGGATAAATCAAAATTCGGCAAGGCGGATGAGTCGCTCCATCAAACTGAAATTGAAGATGAAGCGGTGGTCGAATCCGTCCAAAAGGGATTGCGTTCGCGTTTTTACGATTCAGGTAGATATTCTCCCACGCGGGAGCAGGGAACACATCATTTTCACCGTTTGATTGGCGAATTTATGTCTTGATAGAAAAGTTATACTTGGGTTATACTCCAAATTATGAAAACTGCAATTTCAGTTCCAAACGAAATATTTGAATTAAGCGAAAAACTTGCCAAAAAATTGTGACGACAACATGATTTGGGCTTTGGGACGGTGAAGGCAATCCTCATGAAGGCATCATCAACGAAAAGGCCCCGATGGCGCAAACCTTGCTGGGTTTGTCGCCCGGCGCGGTCGGAAATCTAAATATCTCAGGGAAGAAGTCTCGCCAATTGGAGGTTCTTAAGGAGCGATGCAATCAGCCTCGCTCGCGCCCGGCGTCCAGATTGCGGTCCACGAAGGCCTTGAACTCGGCCAGGTAGCGCGGCCGGTCGAAGCGCTGCACCGAGGCGCGGATCGCCGCCGGGTCGAAGTCGCGTTCGTGCGCCTCGAAAAAACGCACCGCCTCGACGAGGGCCTCGCTGGTCTGCTCCGCGTAGAGCACGCCGG
>JANOEF010000232.1:0-12546 GCA_031413075.1 Acidobacteriota bacterium
CAATTAAAACTTGGTCGCGTCGCTCGACGATTACGCCCGAAATGGTTGGATTAACCTTCGGCGTTCACAACGGGAAACGACACATTCCGGTCTATGTCACGGAAAATATGGTTGGGCACAAACTCGGAGAATTTTCGCCGACCAGAACTTATAAAGGACATCCCGGAACCAAAGCGGAGAAAATGGCGAAGAGGAAGTAATTACCAATTTCAAATTACGAAAGACGAATGATAGAAATCTTCGCCAACTCGTAATTGATAAATCGTAATTCGTAATTGAAAAATATGGAAGCGATAGCAAAAACAAAAAATTTGAAAGGCTCGCCGAGAAAAGCAAGACTCGTGATTGATCTGATTCGCGGACGCAATGTTTCGCAAGCCCTGGCCATTCTGAAATTTACTGATAAACGGGCGGCAGATCCGATTGAAAAAACTTTACGTTCGGCGATAGCCAACGCCACTTATCTGGCGGAGCAGCAAAATATTGCGATTGACCCTGATGATTTATTTGTCAAATCCTGCTTTGTTGATATGGGAACGCACAAAAATCGTCGTCGGATGCGTCCGGCTCCACAGGGACGGGCTTATCGTGAACAACGTCACTATTGCCACATCACGGTTTTGGTTTCGAGTGAGAAACCGGTTGAAATAGTTCAGAAAGTTAAAACCGATAAAGTGGCAATAGTTGAACCGAAAGTAGAAAATACGGTCGAAACCAAACCAAAGAAAACAGCCGCTAAAAAAGACGGCGGGGAAACTAAAGCCAAAGCACCGGCCACGAAAAAAGCCGTCAAAACAGAAGAAGTTGCGGAGGCGACAGAATAAATTATGGGACAAAAAGTTCATCCATATGGCTTCCGAGTCGGATACAACAAAGACTGGCATTCACATTGGTTTGCCAAAAAAGAATTTGCCGAATTTTTAGCCGAAGATTTACAACTTAAACGCGATTTAAAAAAGCGTTTTGCCGGCGGCGGAGTTTCGCACATTGACGTTGAGCGAGCCGCAAACCGTTTGAAAATTATCATTTACACTGCACGACCAGGAATTATCATCGGACGTAAAGGTAGTGAAATTGAAAAACTCAAAGAAGATTTGGCCAAGAAAACCGGACGCGAAGTAATCGTTTCGATTCAAGAAATAACCAAACCTGAATTAAATGCCCAGCTTCAAGCCGAAAAAATCGCCCAGCAGTTGGAAAAACGGATAGCGTTTCGCCGGGCGATGAAAAAAATTATGGAAGAATCGCAACGATTCGGAGCGATGGGGATCAAAGTTATGATTGCCGGACGGCTGAACGGAGCGGAGATCGCCAGAACAGAATGGTCTTTAGAAGGCCGGTTACCGCTTCATACTCTGCGGGCAGACGTTGATTACGGATTTGCCGAAGCTTTAACAACTTTTGGAATCATTGGGGTTAAGGTTTGGATCTATCGGGGCGAAATTCTTGACCCGAATGCTTCAATGGCACGCGGAACCACCACCGACCCGATCAATGAAGTGAAAGCTGAAAGAGGCGGACGAGGTGACAGAAGACCTCCACGCCAACGTCGCGACAGAAACGAGAGAGGATAATGGTTAATTGTAAATGGTTAATGGTTAATGGTTTGTCTGTCAATAAGCGCAACAATTAACAATTAACAATTAACAACTAACAACTAACGAGGATTTTTTATTATGTTAATGCCGAAAAAGGTTAAGCACCGTCGAGTGATGAAAGGTCGGATGAGAGGATTAGCTACTCGTGGCGACAAAATAAACTTCGGTGACTTTGCATTAAAAGCGTTGGAAGCGGGTTGGATTACCGACCGACAAATCGAAGCGGCTCGGATTTCGATGACTCGCCACATCAAACGCGGTGGAAAAGTTTGGATTCGGATGTTTCCGGATAAACCGATTACAAAAAAACCGGCGGAAACCCGGATGGGGAGCGGAAAAGGCGCGCCTGACCACTGGGTGGCAGTAGTCAAACCCGGTCGGATTTTGTATGAGATTCAAGGGGTGACCGAAGAATTAGCCCGCGAAGCTATGCGCTTGGCCGCACAAAAACTTCCGATTAAGGTTAAATTTGTGAACCGGGCCGATATGGAGGGAGGAGTTGTTTAAGACAATTTCCTATAGTTTGATTAAGTAAAAATTAAATATTTCTGTCTAATTTTTATTGATAATCAAGTTTCACCTTAAATCACAAAAAGGTGAGGATTGAAATTAAGATGAAAACCAAAGAACAAAAAGACCAACTTCGCGATATGTCGCTCGAAGAATTGCGCGAACAAGCCGATAGCTTGAAAGAATCACTCTTTCGTTTGAAATTTCGTAAAACTTTAGGTGTCGGAGAATCGGTCAGCAATATCAAACGCGAAAAGAAAACTTTGGCAAGAGTTTATACATTGATTCAACAAAAAGAATCAGAGGCTCAAGCCAAATAGGCGCGAGAAAATAAGAAATGGCAAAGAAGAAGAAAGAAGAAACAGTAGTTGAAGAAACGGAAGCAACCGCCGAAACCGTCGAAGAAACTGTCGAAGCAAAAACGGAAGAAGCGGTCGAAGCAGTGAAAGCCGTGGATGAAAAGCCGGAAGAAGCCGAAAAAACGGAGGCCGTCGAAGTTACGGCGGTTGAAGTCAAAGGCGATGCTTCGCGGGGCAACCGGGCGCAAAGAGTCGGAGTGGTTACTTCGGATAAAATGACCAAAACCGTAGTGGTCAGGGTTGATCGTTTGATTAAGCATCCGAAATACCGTCGCTATGTTCGCCGCAGAAAACAATTTATGGCTCATGATGAAATGGGAGCCAGTGTCGGCGATAAAGTAAAGATTGTTGAAACCCGACCGCTCTCAGCTCGCAAACGCTGGCGGGTAGTCGAAATTGTTCATAAAGCAGCAAAATAGATTTTGGTTAAGGGTTAATTGTAGCGGGTTAATGATAAATAATTTGGCGGTGAGCCGCAGTTAACGATTAGCAATTAACAACTAACAATTAACGAGGATAAAGTTATGATTCAAATGCAGACCTCTTTAACGGTCGCAGACAATTCAGGTGCTAAACGAGTTGAAATGATTAATTCAATCGGCGGTTCGACCGGGAAAACGGCGACACTCGGCGATCGGATCAAAGTCACGGTCAAAGAAGCACAACCTGATGGAACAGCTAAAAAAGGTAAAGTTTATAGCGCGGTGATTGTCAGAACACGCAAAGAAGTTCGTCGTAAAGACGGTACCTATATTCGATTTGATGAAAATGCGGCAGTGCTCATTAAAGATGACGGAACGCCTATCGGCACTCGTGTTTTCGGTCCCGTCGCCCGCGAACTGCGTGACAAAAACTTTATGAAAATCGTTTCGCTCGCACCGGAGGTTATTTAGTAATGAAAACGGGAATTAAAAAAGGCGTAGTCAAAGTCAGCATAAAAAAGGGCGATACCGTGGTTTTTATCGCCGGAAAAGAATACAACCGTTACGATTCCAACGGAAAACGTAATCCGTATCAGGGCAAAGTGATTGCCGTCAGTCCGCGCGAAGGCAAGGTTAAGGTAGAAGGGGCAATGATCGTCAAAAAGCACCAAAAACCGGTTCCCCAGCTCAGTCGCGAAGGCGGAATTATTGAAAAAGAAGCTTGGGTAAATATTTCGAATGTCGCTTTAATTGACCCGAAATCGGGCAAACCAACCCGCGTCCGCTTTGAAACTCTGGACGGGAAAAAAGTTCGAATCGCGGTCAAAAGCGGTGAAGTTGTTTAAGTGACGAATTACGAATTAAGATTTACGAATAAATTGGTTGTTAATCAAATTCTTAATTTGAAATTTGAAATTTATAATTAAAAAGTTTGGAAACGTCTTCGGGACGAGACCCAAAAAACAAAAAAATGGCTAGATTAAAAGAAAAATATCGAAAAGAGATTGCTCCGGCAATCGCCAAAGAGTTTGGCATTGAAAATCCGATGGCAGTTCCTAAAATTACCAAAATTGTCGTCAATATGGGAATGGGAGAAGCCATCAGCAACTCCAAGATTCTCGATACGGCGGTTGAAGAACTGAAATCCGTGACCGGACAAAAACCGGTTGTGACGAAAGCCAAAAAATCAATTGCCTCGTTCAAACTCCGACAGGGGATGAACATCGGGACAATGGTCACGTTACGCGGGGACAGAATGTATGAATTTCTTGACCGCTTGATCGCGGTGGCTCTGCCGCGAGTCCGTGACTTTCGTGGCGTTTCCGGCAAGGCTTTTGATGGTCGGGGTAATTACACTCTCGGAATTCGTGAGCAATTGATCTTCCCGGAAATTGATTTTAACAAAGTTGATAAAAGTCGCGGAATGAATATTTCGATTGTCACCACTTCCACCAATGATGAACAGGCTCGTGCGCTTTTGAAAGCGTTTGGTATGCCGTTTAGACAATAGTTCAATGTTCAATGTTCAATGTTCAATGTTATTTTGAGCATTTAAGCCTTGAACCTTAAACCTTAAACTTTGAATTTAAGAATATGGCAAAGATTAGCAAAGTCGTTAAAAACGAACAACGCAAAAAGATGGTGGCAAAATTTGCAACCAGACGTTTGGAACTAAAAAAAGTTATTAATAATCCGAAATCTTCGATTGCGGAAGTTGATGAGGCAATCGTCAAATTACAAAAGCAGCCACGCAATGCGAGCAGAGCACGAGTTCGTAATCGTTGTTCGCAAACAGGGCGTCCGCGTGGATTTCTCCGCAAATTTGGAATTTCTCGGATTGCTTTGAGAGATTTAGCTCTTAAGGGTCAAATTCCGGGAGTAGTTAAATCTAGTTGGTAGTATTAGTTAGCAGTTGACCTGGACAGATAAAAAAAGTCTGGGGGATTAAAAGGCAGCTGAGTAAAAGTGTTATTAATTTCAGTAGTCAGTTTTGGCTGAAACCTGAAATATATTTGGAGTAAAACGAATGACAGATCCGATAGCCGATATGTTGACGCGAATCCGCAATGCAATTGCCGCCGGACATTCGCGGGTTGACATCCCGGGTTCAAAATTGAAATCAGAAATCGCGAGAATTCTGAAAGAAGAAGGTTATATCAATAACTTTGTAAATAAAGGCGAAGGCATTAAATATGCAATTCGCATCTTCTTGCGCTACGATGCCAAAGGCACTTCTTCCATCACGAATTTGGAAAGAGTTTCACGCCCGGGCAGAAGAGTTTATGTCGGCGCCACCGAGATTCCGAAAGTACTCGGCGGTTACGGAGTTAATATCATTTCCACCTCAAAAGGTTTGATGAGTGGAAAAAAAGCCCGCCGTGAAAATATGGGCGGCGAAATTTTGGCACAAATCTATTAGGGTTTTAGATTTTAGATTTTAGATTTTAGATTGTTCATGATTACATAACAATCCACATCCAAAATCGGCAATCCAAAATCCAAAATTTAAGAGGAATTATGTCTCGTGTAGGAAAAAAACCGATAACGATACCATCAGGCGTAGAGGTTAAAATTAACGAAAGCGAATTGGAAGTGAAAGGTCCGAAAGGCGTTTTGAACACTCCGATTCCAAAAGGCGTGGCCTTTAAGCTTGAAGCAGGTTCACTAGTGGCAACCCGTGAAAACGATAATGTTGCTGCCTTTCACGGACTCGGGCGAGCTTTGGCAAATAACGCCATTGTGGGCGTCACCGAAGGTTTTAAGAAAGAAATGGATGTTGTCGGAGTCGGTTACAAGGCCGACGTGCAGGACAAAAAAATTGTTTTTGCGCTAGGCTATTCGCATCCGATTGAATTTCTATTACCGGAAGGGATCGAAGCTAAAGCCGAGAGAGTTCCGACAAAAACCACCATTAACCAATATCAACTGACGTTGACTTTGACAGGAATTGATAAACAAAAACTTGGTCAAGTCTGTGCGGAACTTAACCGCTTACGAAAACCTGATGCTTACAAAGGCAAAGGGATTCGGTATGCTGATAAATTGTACCGATTGAAACCGGGTAAAACAGGTAAATAATTTTAGATTTGCGATTGACGATGGGAGATTTGATAAATCCAAAATCCAAAATCCAGAATCCAAAATCGAAAAAAAGTTATGGCAAACAAAAGTAGAGCAGAGATTCGTCGTGCTGTTCACAGCCGAATCCGTAAAAAAGTTCAGGGAACGGCCACCAATCCGCGATTAGCGATTTTTCGGAGCGTGAATCATATTTATGCCCAGATTATTGACGATGAAAGCGGCCGCACATTGGCTAGTGCTTCAACCACTGAATCAACTTTAAAGGGCAGTTCCGGCGGAAATATCGAAGCGGCCTCGACTATCGGCAAAACAATTGCCGAAAGGGCAATCGCAGCAGGCGTTGAACAGGTCGTTTATGATCGTGGCGGTTATGTTTATCACGGTCGGGTGAAAGCCTTGATTGATGCAACCCGCGAAGCCGGTTTGAATAAAACTGAAGTAAAAGAATAAGGTAATGAAAACAAATAAACACAGCATTTCAGCACAAGGATTGATTTTGAAAGACCAATTGATTTCGATCAACCGCGTTACCAAAGTTGTCAAAGGTGGTAAAAATATGTCATTTGCTGCCTTGGTCGTGGTAGGAGACGAAGCCGGTCACGTTGGGTTTGGAACGGGTAAAGCCCGGGAAGTTCCGACCGCGATTAAAAAAGCCGTTGAAGCAGCGAAAAAGAATTTGATTCGCGTCCCGTTGATTGAGGGAACACTGCCACATCCGATCATCGGTCGGTATGGAGCAGGTCGGGTGCTTTTAAAGCCGGCCTCAGAAGGAACCGGAGTTATTGCGGGCGGCGCGGTTCGCGCGGTTTTGCAATCTCTCGGCGTCCATAACATTCGAACCAAAGTTTTGGGTTCAAACAATCCGCACAATGTCGTTCGGGCAACTTTTGACGGGTTAGTGAAAATGAAAGACCCGCTCGAACTGGCTCGTTTGCGTGGGAAACAAGTGGAAGAGTTGTTGTAAATTACGAATTTCAAATTACGAGTTACGAATGTTGTAAAAATCTATCAACTCGTAATTCGTCAATTAAGAATTTCAAATTACAAATTATGAATGTTGTAAAAATCTATCAATTCGTAATTCGTAATTCGTAATTCGTAATTCGTCATTGGTAAAGAAATGGTAAAGAAAAAAGAAGAAACAAACAGCGCGAGCATCAAGATTCAATATTATCGAAGTTCGATCGGTTACGCTCAAAAGCAAAAAAACATCGTCAAAAGTTTGGGAATTACCAAGCTGAACCAAGTCGTGGAAAAGCCGGATAACGCCGCCATGCGCGGAGTGGTCGCTAAAATTCCACACCTTTTGAGAATTGTTGAATAGAAAAAAGTGCAAAAGGTTAAAAGCTTAAAAGTGAAAAAGTTTGATTAATAATTGACCTAACTTTTTCACCTTTTCACTTTTTAACTTTTTAACTTTGAATGAGGAAAAAATGGCACTAGGATTAAACAATTTACGTCCTGCCAAAGGCAGCACACACAAGAAAAAAAGAGTTGGTCGCGGACCGGGTTCCGGTTTAGGCAAAACTGCTGGAAAAGGTCACAAAGGGCAAAAGTCTCGCTCAGGATATTCGAGCAAGATTGGTTTTGAAGGCGGACAGATGCCTTTGCAGCGTCGTTTGCCAAAACGCGGATTCACCAATATTTTCAAAACCAAATGGCTCGAAATCAGTCTGGCAAAAATCGAAGCTAGTTTTAATGCCGGCGATGAAGTGACCCCGGAAATTTTGCATGAGCGAGGACTGATTAAAAAAGCCAAACATGATTTGGTTATCCTGGGCACTGGAGATGTCACCAAAGCTCTGAGAATCTCCGCTCATCGTTTCACCAAAAACGCCAAAGATAAAATCGAAAAAGCCGGTGGAACTGCAGATCAAATTGTGAAAACTGCCCAAAGTGAGTAATCTAAAATAGCATTTAGTGGTGAGATTGTGGCTAACAGTCAAACTTCGGCTAAATGCTATATTTTCGTTTTTTGAGGAATAATATGGAAAAGTTTTTTGCCGCCATTCAAAATATGTTCAAGGTGCCGGAGTTGAGAAGTCGGATACTTTTCACTTTGGGGATGTTGGTAATCTACCGTTTTGGGGCACATGTGACCGCTCCGGGGGTTAATCAGGAGCAGCTTAAAAAAGTATGGACGGAATTGAGCGGAACTCTCCTCGGGGTTTTAGACCTTTTTTCCGGTGGAAACTTTAGTACCATTTCGGTTTTTGCCCTCGGCGTCACACCTTACATTACGGCATCAATTATTATGCAATTGATGACAGTCCTCTACCTGCCTTTGAAAAAAGTGCAGGAAGAAGGCGAAGTCGGGCGACAAAAAATCAACCAATGGACTCGTTATCTGACCGTGGCTCTTTGTTCGGTTCAGACCTTTTTTGTGGCGACCTGGTTACAACGCAATGCGGTCATCGGCGATGGTTGGTGGGCCACAATTTTAGTGGTCGTGACCCTCACCACCGGAACTGTTTTTGTCATGTGGCTCGGCGAACAAATAACTGAACGGGGAATCGGGAACGGAATCTCGCTCCTGATTTTTGCAGGTATCGTCATTGGTTTGCCAAAAGGGATTGCTCAAATAGTTGACAAAATCGGGACCGGCGGACCAACTGCCACCCTCGGTGTGATTTTTATGATCGCGGTGTTTATTGCGTTGATTGCGCTGATTGTTTATGTAGAATCAGCCCGACGGCATATCCCGATTTCGTATGCCAGCCGTCGAATGGGTAATCAGGTTTACAAGGGACAGGAAACGACGCTTCCGCTGAAAGTTAATATGGGCGGAGTGATTCCGGTTATTTTCGCATCATCTGTGTTAGCCTTGCCGCAAACCATTTTTCAGGCTTTCCCGCCGGATCAAGCGACGCCTGATGCAGTTTGGACGAGAATCGCGATTTTCTTTCAGGACTTTTTTGGCGGCGATCCCTTCTACGAATTGGCCTTTTTGAGCTTGATTGTGATCTTTACTTTTTTCTATATCACCATTCAGTTCAATACGGATGATGTAGCGGACAATTTGAGAAAATCGGGTGGTTTCGTTCCCGGAGTTCGTCCGGGGTCACAAACGGCAGAATACCTCAATTACATTTTAACCAGATTGACTACTGTCGGAGCCCTTTATTTAGCTTTTGTCGCTTTTGTTCCGCAACTTTTATTGAGCGGTTTTAGAGTCCTTCGGATTCCATTTATCGGCACTTGGCTGGATGGCGCTTTGTCTTCAGTTGATGCGCTGGCCTGGATTCCGACCGGACTTGGTTACAAATTCTACTTAGGCGGAACTTCGCTTTTAATTTTGGTCGGCGTGGCGATGGACACCGTCTCTCAGATTGAGGCGCAGCTTGTAATGAGAAATTATGAAGGATTTCTAGGCTCAGGCTCACGACTGAGAGGTCGAAGAAGTTAGGACAATTACGAAAGACAAATTACGAATTACGAATAGATAAAAAATCGTAATTCGTAATTTGAAAGTTGTGGTTATTAATTGAAGTAATGCCAAAGATAATTGTTTTGATCGGGGCCCCCGGCGCGGGCAAAGGAACTCAAGCACGGATGCTGCAGGAGCGTCAGGGAATACCGCAGATTTCAACCGGCGACATCTTTCGCGAGATGAAAAAATCTGACACTCGGCTGGCTCGGGAAGTTCAGGAAACTATGGCTTCGGGCAAATTGATTTCTGATCAGTTGACCTATCAAATTGTCAGGGAACGGACTTCGCGGGAAGATTGTGTGGGAACGTATTTGTTGGACGGTTATCCGCGCACGGCAGTTCAAGCCGAACAACTTGAGGAATTAGCCGACGAACAAGACAAAAAAATTCAGGCGATTGAAGTTGATATTCCGCGTGAAGAATTGATGAAACGTTTAACGGGCAGACGTTCTTGTCCCGTCTGCGGCGAGATTTACAATATTTATTCAAAAGCGCCGAAAGTTGAGGATGTTTGCGATTTTCACCCCGAAGCTAAATTAATCCATCGGGCGGACGACAACGGAGACAGTGTTTCTACCCGTTTAGCGACCTATTCCGAATTAACCGAACCGCTTTTGGCTTATTACGAAAAATCGGGACGATTACAGAAAATCAATGGCGACCGGAATTTAGAAGAAATTTACGCGGAGTTGGAAAAATTAGTTTAGTGATTGATTCCAAAATAAAAGGATTTTTTAGCAAACTAAGCCACGTTTTATTGGGAAAGCGAATGATTATTGCCAAATCAAGAAAAGATTTAGACCGGATGCGAGAAGTTGGTGAACTGATTGCCGAAGTCCGCGAAACTTTGCGACAGATGATTGAGCCTGGCATTTCAACGCTTGAATTAAACGAAGTAGCGGAAAAAATGATGCGCGAGCGCGGGGCTCTTCCGACCTTTATCGGCTATAAACCGCATGGCATGACCCCGTTTCCTTTTGCTATTTGTGCTTCGCCGAATGACCAGGTGGTGCATGGTTTTTCGACCCGCACTAAATTAAAGTCCGGCGACATCATTTCGCTCGATATGGCGGCTACTTACAATGGTTTTGTCGGTGACACGGCTTTTACGGCCGGAGTTGGAGAAATCCCCGGGGATGTTGCTCAATTGTTAAAAGTAACCGAAGAATGTTTGATGGCCGGAATCGCCCAATGCTATCCCAATAAAAATGTCGGAGACATCGGGCATGCCGTGCAAACCCATGCTGATAAGTTCGGGTATGGGATTGTCCGTGATTATACCGGACACGGCATCGGGCGGAATATGCATGAAGCACCGCAAATCGCCAATTATGGCCGAGCCGGCACCAGAGAAAAAATTCGAGTAGGTTATTGTTTTGCGATTGAGCCGATGATTAATATGGGAACACACGAAACCAAAACGCTGGATGATAAATGGACGGTGGTGACCAAAGATGGAAAACCGAGCGCACATTTTGAACATACGCTGGCAGTTTTAGAAAGTGGTCCTGAGATTTTGACACTAACAAAAGAGCAAAAAAAACAATTAAATCAGGCAAAGAGCTTAAAGCAATCAAGCTAGCTTGAAAAAGTTGGAAAAAAGCGATAACATTTATGGTTTGTCCAACTAAACGATAGTTGGCTGTCAGGTGTCAGAACAAAATATAGTGAAAGTTACACTTCCAACTACTTGGAAACATCTTCAAAGTTTATGAAGATGGGGATTTAAATGAAAGAAGAAGCGATAGAAGTAACAGCTACTGTCCTTGAAACTTTGCCAAACGCGATGTTTAAAGTTGAATTAGAAGATAATAAACATCAAGTCCTGGCGCACATCTCCGGTAAAATGCGAAAGAATTTTATTCGTATTCTGCCCGGCGATCGGGTTTTAGTAGAGCTTTCGCCCTACGATTTAGGTCGTGGACGGATCACTTATCGCTATAAATAAGGCGAGGGATATAAAAAAATGAAAGTGCGTCCTTCAGTAAAGAAGATTTGCGATAAATGCAAAATTATTCATCGGAAAGGCATCGTGCGGGTGATTTGTGAAAATCCAAAGCACAAACAACGTCAAGGATAAATTGTTAATTGTTAATTGTTAATTGTTAATTTATGAAACGGTTTTAATTAACCATTTATAATTAACAATTAATACTTGACCATTTTAGGAGAAATATGGCTCGTGTAGCAGGGGTAGATTTACCACCACAAAAAAGAGCGCAGATTGGTCTAACTTATATCTACGGGATTGGAAAATCGCGTGCCACTGCGGTTTTGAATGAAGCTCAAGTCAATATTGATACAAAAATCAAGAATTTGAGCGAAGAAGATTTAGCCAAAATTCGTGCGATTATTGATGAGCAGGGCGAAGTCGAAGGCGATTTGAGGAAACAAGTTCAATTGAACATCAAACGCTTGATGGACATCGGTTGTTATCGCGGGTTACGGCATCGGCGCAGTTTACCGGTGCGCGGACAACGAACCAGCACCAACGCCCGGACTCGCAAAGGGCCGCGAAAAGCAGCGGTCGCGAAGAAAAAAGCACCGGGTAAGAAATAGAATTCAGTTATCAGTGATCGGTGAGCAGTTGTCAGAATTAAAAGACCGACTGCTCACGGTTAACTGCTAACTGCCAACTGAAAATATGGCAAAGCAACAAGCAAAAGGAAAAAAGACTTTTCGAAAGAAAGAGAAAAAAAATATCCCGATCGGGATCGCGTTTATCGCAGCTTCTTTCAATAACACCCTGATTTCAATTACCGATGCCCAAGGAAATTTAATTGCCCAAAGTTCGTCGGGCGCCAGAGGTTTCCGCGGTTCGCGTAAGGGAACTCCTTTCGCCGCGCAACAAGCGGCTCAAGAAGTAGCCCGCAAAGCAGTCGAAGCAGGGATGAGAGAATGCGAAGTTCGCGTCAAAGGTCCCGGCGGGGGTCGTGAATCGGCAATTCGAGCCATTCACAATGCAGGCATTCGGGTCACGGCAATTCGTGACACAACCCCGATTCCGCATAATGGCTGTCGTCCGCCGAAACGCAGACGAGTTTGACGATTTGGGATTTGGGGATTCGGATTGCGGATCTCTTAAATCTAATTGAAAATTTTAAATTAACTATCGAAAGGAAGAAGGGATTTATAAAATTCCTTTC
>JANOEF010000233.1:0-1838 GCA_031413075.1 Acidobacteriota bacterium
CCGGTGATAAGGATAATAAGGCTCGAAAACGAGTGCGGACTTATTTCTCAGAAAACTTTGCGTGATGCCGATAAGCGCGCCCGTTCCGCCGTTTGTAATCATCAATTCGAGCGGTTTTGCATCCGTGTCAACTTCAATGCCGTTATATTTTTTAATCTTTTCGGCAACGGCTTTTCTCAAGTTGGCGTCGCCTTCCGAACCGCCGTAATGATTTTGGCTGGCGGCGATTATTTCCGCCGCTTCACGGGCGAGCTGCGGATTTATTGGAAGTTCCGATTGCCCTTGGACAAGATTGCCGCTCGGCGGCACGAGGCGCGTAATGGCGCGAATGTCGGGTTTCACTTTTTTAACTTTTGCTTCTGACATAAGTTATTAAAATATCAGTTTTTCGGCAAAATTTCTAAAAGCCAAAAGAAAAAATTAAACGCAGAGAACGCGGAGAGCGCAGAGTTTTTTTAACGAATTAAGTGAAAATCAAAAGATACAAACGCTTTCTTACGATCTCTGCGCGCTCCGCGTTCTCTGCGCTTAAATAAATTCTTCTGCTAGAATCAACTCTATGAAAGCAATTCAACAACCTGCGCCGCCGACCGTGGAAACCGATTTGATTGGCGGACATTTTCGTTCGTTTCGCCGAAACCCGACAGAATTCTTGATGAAACTTTCAAAACTCGGTGACGTTTCGGCGTTTAGAGTCGGCAAAATTCCCGCGTTTTTGATAAATCACCCCGATCTGATCCGTGATCTATTGGTCACAAATCATTCAAAATTTATCAAGGGACGCGCTCTTCAACGCGCCAAAGGACTCTTGGGCGAAGGTCTTTTGACAAGCGAAAAGGAATTCCACCTTCGGCAGCGGCGGATGATCCAACCCGCGTTTCATCGCAGCCGCATCAACGAATATGCAAAGGCGATGATCGAATCGGGCGAAAAGATCTCGCGCGATTGGAAGGACGGCGAATCTCGTGACATAGATAAGGAAATGATGCGTCTGACGCTTTCGATCGTCGGCAAAACCCTGTTCAGCGCTAATGTCGAGGACGAGGCGATGCAGGTCGGCGCGGCGATGAACACGATCGTTTCAATGTTCAATTTTATGCTTTTGCCATTTTCCGAATACTTAGAAAAGCTGCCCTTGCCGCCGATCAGGAAATTAAAAAATGCCCGCAAAACGCTCGACGAAGTGATTTACAAGATCATTGACGAAAGACGCAAATCGGGCGAAGATACGGGCGATCTGCTTTCGATGCTCTTACTGGCCCAGGACGAAGAAACGGGCGGCGGAATGACTGATAAACAAGTCCGCGACGAATGTTTGACGCTCTTTTTGGCGGGCCACGAAACGACCGCGAACGCGCTTGTCTGGACGTTTTATCAGCTCTCGCAAAACCCGCAGGCCGAAGCGGCATTTCATGCCGAACTTGACGAGGTTTTGGGCGACAGAGAATTAACGCCCGAAGATTTCGGCAAATTAAAATATACCGAAGCGATTTTGGCAGAATCAATGCGGCTCTTTCCGCCCGCCTGGACAATCGGACGTCTGGCGACCGAAGAACACGAATTCAACGGATTTCAAATTCCGAAAAATGGGCTCGTTCTGGCAAGCCAGTATGTAATGCACCGCGACCCGCGTTTTTGGGAAAACGCCGACGAGTTTGAGCCCGAACGATGGGAAAAACTTTCAATCAAAGAAGCCGGCAACAAGTTTATCTATTTTCCGTTCAGCAAAGGCGTGCGAAATTGTGTCGGCGAAGGTTTTGCGTGGATGGAAGGCGTGCTGCTGCTCGCGATCTTAGGCAGAAAATGGAAGCTAAGCCTTGCCCCTGAACAAAAGATCG
>JANOEF010000234.1:0-4689 GCA_031413075.1 Acidobacteriota bacterium
CCGATTCCACTGATTTCCGGCGGAGAAATTCAAATTGGTGAAACTTCAATAATTTTTACCGATTCGAGGTTTGCTCCACAACTCAATGCGACCTTAATTGCCGATAATACTGAAGCCCTTAATCCGGCGATGACGATTGCGTTTTCCCGCAACAAAAATTCAACTGCCGAAATGTTACAGGCCCAGGCCGTTTCTTCCCGAAGTGAACTATTGGCACTGATCAGTAAAGTTGGAGTGACTTTGCTTAGTTCCACCGGGCTTGATGACACACTTTCACAGGTTGCTTCACTGGTTTTCGAAGCAGTTCCGGCCGATCGTTGCGTAATAATGCTCAGGGATGAAAAAATTGAAGGCGGGATGAAAATTGCGGTTGCCCGGGTTCGAGGGCAAGACGCCCCGCCCACTGAAGTGCGAATTAGTCGAACCGTGATGGATGAAGTTATTAAAAACGGCAAATCGGTTTTGACTTCAGATGCGCAACAGGATCCTCGATACGCCAGTCAAACGATGTCCCTCCTCGGAATTCGTTCAGTCTTAGCTGTCCCGTTGAGTGTTGATGAACATGAGGTTTTCGGATTGATTTATGCCGATTCTCCAACCTATGAAACGACCTTTACTGAGGAACATTTAAATATTTTGACAACTCTGGCTTCGGTTGGTTCAATTCGAGTGGAAAACGCAAAACTCCTGGATGAACGGTTTGAACGTGAACGAATGGAGCACGAGTTAAAACTAGCGACAGAGATTCAGCAGCGTTTTCAGCCGTCAGTGATGCCCGTCTTCGATGGTTATGAATTTCAGGGAATCAGCTTTTCATGCTATGAGATCGGTGGCGATTATTATGACTTTATCGAAAGTCATGATGGCAAAATGTTTATTGCGCTGGGTGATGTTTCCGGCAAAGGGACGGCCGCAGCTTTGCTCATGTCCAGTCTCCATGCGGCTATTCATGCTCAGATCTCTGCCAAATCCACTTTGGTCGAAACCGTGACTTCGGTCAATCGGTATTTGGCTCACAATACGCCCGCAAATCGTTTTGTGACACTATTTATCGCTGAATTAGATTTAACGGACGGAACGCTCAAATACATCAATGCCGGACATAATCCGCCGTTGATCGGTCATGCTGATGGACGAGTTGAACAGTTGGAATCCGGTGGGTTCCCGCTCGGAATTATGCCGATGGCTGAATATGAAGTCGGGCAAGCCCAATTGCAGAGCGGGGAAGCGATCGTGGTGTATTCGGACGGCGTGACCGAGGCCAATAATCTCAAGGGGGACGAATTTGGCATCGAAAAACTTACCGAAGTCGTTCAGAAAAACCTCAGCGCCTCAGCTTCGGCTCTCCGCGATAAGGTTGAATCGGCGTTATCGGCTTTTACCCAAACTGCACCGGCTAATGACGATATCACACTGGTCATTGTCAAAAGAAAATAAAAATTCAAGTGCCTAAGTTTTGGTTTCAGAAAAGAAAGCTCTCAACAAAGAATCAAACGGTAAATTTCGGTCTCTAACACTTTAGCGGTCTTGACACTTATTCAATAAAATCAAAATCGTGACTTCGTTCGCGTGGGGCCAGTCCATTTGAGTCAATAATCCGGGCGCAGGTATTCCATCTGAGAATGGCGTTATCATTTTGATTCGAACTAAGCGATTCGGCTTTTTCAAACCAATCCATAGCAATTCGGAAAAGTTCGTAAATTGTCGCTTCGTTTCCGGTCGCATTAGTGTTTAATATTGCTTTGGCCCGCCTTTCGTAAAAAATACCGGTATAATATGCTTGCTGATGTTCATCCTTGATCCGGGCTAAATAATTTTGAATTTGAGAATCACCAATTGAATAGTCACGAGTCAAACGGTCAGTCATCGCCAAAACGATAATTACTAAAGCCTCTTGATTTTCAGAGTCAACTGCTAAAATATCCAGACAGATACTTTGGGCGGCGCTCGGTTCATTGATCAGGCGATATTGTTTGGCTTTTTCCAGGGCGGCCGGAATTGCGTCTTTATTGAGAGTTTTTAATTCAAACATATTTTTTTAATTATCAGCTAGGAGCTATCAGTAAAAAAACTCGGCTTACTGCCACTTTCACTTTTTGCGAAATATCTTAAAAAACTTTTTGATCGGATCGTAAAATTCATCCACCACCCGCTCTTTCAAAGGGATGATGGCGTTATCTGTAATTTTAATCTCTTCGGGACAAACTTTGGTGCAGCATTTGGTAATATTGCAATACCCGATTCCATAACCATCTTTCAATTCTTGCAAACGATCTTCGGTATCCAGCGGATGCATTTCGAGGGCAGCCGAATAAACTAAAAATCGTGGTCCGATAAATTCTTGATGTTTGTGATGGTCGCGTAAAACGTGGCAAACGTCCTGACAAAGAAAACACTCGATACATTTACGATATTCCTGAACTCGATCAATGTCAGCTTGCTGCATTCGCCAGGTTCCATCCGGTGCTTCGGGCGGACGGGGATTGAATTTTTTTATTCTTTTTTTAACTTCGTAGTTCCACGAAACATCCGTTACCAAATCTTTTTTAAGTGGAAATGCCTTCATCGGTTCGACCGTGATAGGCTCGTCAATTGGGAGTGTATTCATTCTGGTCATACACATCAATTTCGGGTTTCCATTTATTTCAGCCGAACAAGAACCGCATTTGCCGGCCTTGCAGTTCCAACGACAGGCTAAATCTCCGGCTTGCTCGCCTTGAATTTGCAGGACCGCGTCCAAAACTACCATACCTTCGGAAATTTCGGTGACGTAGGTTTCAAATTTCCCGCCGTCATAATTGCCTCTCCAAATCTTGAATCTTGCTTTTGCCATAATTTTTGCGAGATGAAGGATAAGGAAGGATGAATTTAAGACCAAATGTCAAACTTTCAGCCCAATCCTTCTCACTTCATCCTAAATTTACCCCATCTCCTCAATAATCTGCTTTAATTCATCCGGCATTTCGGGAATCGGAACCGAACTGATTTGCATCTCACCATCTTTCCCTTTTTTAACCGAAAAATTGACAGAACTAAACTCTTTTACTTTGGCCGGAAAATCATCCCGGAAATGACCGCCCCGACTTTCTTGACGTTGAATGGCGGCCAAAGTGATGGCTTCGGAGATATTGAGCAGATTGTGCATATCGAGGGACGTGTGCCAACTTGGGTTAAAATCAATATTTCCGGTAGCACCGACATTTTTCAAGCGTTCTTTTAGTTTTCTGACCCCGACCAGCGCCTCTTGCATTTCGGTTTCGGTGCGGACAATTCCCACCAAATCCTGCATCATTTCTTGTAATTCGTGTTGGAGTGCAAAGGGGTTTTCACCATTTTCTCGTTCAAATGGCTCTAGTGCCCATTTCACTTTCTGATCAATGTGTTCATTATTAACAGTACCGTGATTATTCTCCTGGGCAAATTTGGCTGCATATTCACCGGCTCGTTTGCCAAACACGATTAAATCAGAAAGAGAATTTCCGCCCAACCGATTGGCTCCATTGATACCGGCCGCACATTCTCCCGCTGCAAATAGTCCGGGAATGGTTGATGCCTGAGTATCCCCGTCAACCTTTATTCCGCCCATAATATAATGAGTAGTGGGTCCTACTTCCATCGGAACCTGAGTAATGTCAAGGTCAGCTAACTGCTTAAACTGGTGATACATACTCGGTAATTTCTTTTTGATATGCTCAATCGAATTTGGGATTTTTTCTTTAATCCAGGCGATGTCGAGAAAAACTCCACCGTGCGGACTTCCACGTCCGGCTTTGACCTCGCGCATAATACATCGCGCCACATGATCGCGGGTCAGCAGTTCGGGTGGGCGGCGGGCATTTTTATCACCGGTCACATAGCGCCAGCCTTCTTCTTCGGTATCCGATGTCTGATCTTTGTAATTGTCAGGAATATCGTCAAACATAAAACGTTTGCCTTCGCTGTTCTTCAAAATCCCGCCTTCGCCGCGAACTCCTTCTGTGACTAAAATTCCTCTGACACTGGGCGGATAAACCATGCCGGTCGGGTGGAACTGAAGAAATTCCATATCAATCAATTCAGCCCCAGCTTCATAAGCCAGTGAATGTCCGTCTCCCGTTCCTTCCCAACTGTTACTGGTAATTTTATAAGCCCGTCCGACTCCCCCGGTAGCTAAAATGACCGCTTTGGCTTTGAAAATACGGAACCTTCCGTGTTCCCGTTCATAGGCGAGACAACCAATGACCCGATCATCATCCATCAACAGAGAAATGACAGTCACTTCCATATAGACTTCGAGACCCTGATGAATACCGTGGTCTTGAAGTGTTCGGATTAGTTCCAAACCGGTTCTATCGCCGACGTGTGCGAGTCGCGGGTAACGATGTCCGCCAAAATTTCGTTGAAGTATTTTGCCGTCTTTGGTGCGGTCGAAAACTGCACCCCAGGCTTCCAACTCGCGGACCCGTTCCGGAGCTTCTTTGGCATGAAGTTCCGCCATGCGCCAGTTATTAACGTATTGACCGCCGCGCATGGTGTCGGAAAAATGGACTTTCCAATTGTCCCGGTCATCAACATTGCCCATCGCCGCCGCCATGCCCCCCTCAGCCATGACGGTATGTGCTTTACCTAGCAATGATTTACAGACGAGACCGACCGAGACGCCGGCTGCCGACGCTTCAATTGCCGCCCGAAGTCCGGCGCCGCCCGCGC
>JANOEF010000235.1:0-4702 GCA_031413075.1 Acidobacteriota bacterium
CTTGAGCGGGGGCAGAGCCTCCCTTCCTCACCTGTCATTTGTGTGAGCTGGTCCTTTGCCTCTTTTACAAGCTGAAGATTGACCACTCAACTAAAAGAAATTGGCAAGTCGGGAAGGGTTGTTCTACGCCCGCTTTTCTCAAGCTGAGTCACACTTTTAATTGCACCCAGTCTATTTCGAATTCGCCCCGTAGTTTTCAACTTAATATTCGATCTGATATACTTGACAAAAGACTACCCGGATTCGTATATTTGCAAATTCGGTGTTTATGCCATCTTAGCTCAGCTGGTAGAGCAACTGATTCGTAATCAGTAGGTCGTCAGTTCAAATCTGATAGATGGCTTTTAGTTAAATCAAGCAATTACAATACTTAGAAAGATAAAAGGCAAGCCTTAAAAACTTGCCTTTTATAATTCCCACCTAAATTCACACCTAATAAGTTCAAATTAGTGTTTTTTCGCGAGTTTCAGAACGATATAGAAGTAAACATTTTCGACAATATCGAAACCCAATCTAATTCGCGGTAGAAGCGAGACTATGATGCCTTGGTTAGAAGAGAAAAAACGGCAAGACTCGACCCTTTACTTGCGATTGTTCCACCTTTGGTGTAAGTGTGTGTCGGGTCATTGTTACTATGCGACAGCAATTCGCGCACAATAAGGGAAAAATCATTCAAAATTTCAATCATATTTTTTCTTCATTGAGATATATTAAACTTCTTCATTGTTTGCAACAAAAAAATACTGAAATGTTTTCACTCGAATTGTCTTATCAATTTGAAAGGCTTATAGTTTTTGACCGAGGAGTCTTTGAGAAACAGAGGATGATGAATGAGGAGAGAAGACAGATGAATAAAAGTTTTATTTTAATGGCCTTAATTTTTGCCTGGTTTGGTCTTTGTTTGAACACTCCGGCCGAGGCGCAAACCAAAACTCTCACGGCGAGAGACTATTTCCAACGTGCGAGTGAATTGGGAGAGCAATTGGATTTGGATGACGCGATTGCAAATTATACTAAAGCGATAGAGCTTGATCCGAATTTCACCGATGCTTATACGAACCGCTGTAGTGCATATCTGCAGCGGCAAAAAAATGAGGAGGCGCTGGCTGATTGCAACAAAGCCATTCAACTCGACCCGAAAATGTGGGCCGCTTACTATAACCGAGGAATGGTTTATTTGGTCAGTCAGCCATTCAGCACTGACGCCCTTCAGGATTTTTCGACCGTTATCTCGCTCAAAGCCGACCATTCGGATGCTTATTATAACCGGGCGATGCTATATTCTAATCTCCAGGAGTATGAGAAAGCGGTAGGAGATTTGACAAAAATAATCGAGTCGGGTCTTCCCGATCTGTCGGAGTATGGAAAAGGTGATGTTTTTTTTGCCCGCGGAAGGAATTATTTTGATTTAAATCAAGATGATCTCGCCCTCCGAGATTATGCCGAAGCCCTCAAATTTGGTCTTTATAGTGTATATAAATTTCGCGCGGACATTTACTTAAAGCAAAAACAATACGACTTAGCTATTCAGGAATATTCGACCGCCATCAAAGTCTTGACCGCCACCAAGTTTTTTGAACCGGTGATTTCGGATTACTATCGCAAACGCGGGTTGGTCTACGTCGGCCAATCACAATGGGATTTGGCGTTGGCTGACTATACCAAAGCAATCCAACTTTCAACACAAAACTACCGTAATTACAAAGAGCGTGCTGTCATTTACAGGGCACTCAACCAAACGGATCTCGCCGCGAAAGACGAAGAAACCGTGCGAAAACTGGGTTGGTAGTCGGGTCCTCAAAGGACTACCGAGGGCTAAGAACAGCTCTTCCGACCCTGCGCGATTCAACCTGACACGGCCACCTCGTTAGTTTATCTGAAAAATCCGGAGTCACCAAAGACGGCGGTTCAAGAGAAATAGTTGGCGGAAAAAGGAGCCGTCCAATTTCCGCCAACTAGGTTCTACTGGTAATTTAGTGGAATGTAGTAGAATGGACAAATGAGCACAGAAGAATTTTTTTAATTATTGTTAGAGTTTGGCGAAGAATGGAAAGTGAAAGAAGTTGCAAGTGTGGAGCAAAGCGATGAAGTGGACATTTATGTTGAGTATTTTTGCCTTGGTTAATAATCTCGTCCCAAAAATCCCGTTTGATGTTCCACACCAACAACAACACCAGGTCCTGGCGTTTTCGGCTGGGATCATGTTCCCAGAGCGACAAAACGTCTCCGGCAGAGGTTTCCCAGGTGCCTGCCGCCGCCTGAAGATAGAGGTTTCCGCCGGCCGATTTGATCAAACTCCACAGACCTTTACCATCTTTCGCTTTATGTATTTCAATATCAACCTTCCGCTTTTTGTCGGAAAGCAATTTAACCGTGCATCGAACGCGGGGCATATTTGTTTTTCTCCATTTTTTCGAATGCTGGTAACAGTTTCGAGGCCTCTGCATTTGTGCCGTCATTGGCATTTCCCGTTGACCAACACCAAAGTTTATTGACAGGCTCAAGTAGCCGGAAAACCGGAATAAGCCCGGATTCCCGCTCTCACTCTGGGTATCCAATTCCAGATATAAGTCTCGGCTATTTTGTCTTTTACCCTGTAATTTAGCTCCTGCTTTTCGTGATGTTTTAATAAAGATTCCAGGGAGGCTGTCCAATTCCAGTTCCCACCGGTTTTTTTTAAGACGGCAATCACCACCTTATTTATTTCTTTTGAGAGGTAAGTTGGGCGATTCCCCCAAAGCATATTGGCAGCATAGCTCTGCTCGATTGATTCGATTAACAAAGCCTGTGCAAACGACATATCATTCTCAGTCAAATCTGCCGCCAGAATTCCCGGATGGTCAAAGAAATAAGCTAATACACACAACACTTCCGGCCTATTTAGGACAATTTGGGAAGAGCTAAACTCAAATAGTTGATTTAATACTATCGGTCGTGGTCGTGGAACATTGGTAATTCTAGGATCTGTGAACATAAGTCTCCTTAAAAATCTTTCCATTGCGAATAAATTACTCTGGCGCGTTGGCTCAGAATTTTGACGGTGTGGCTGGTATAGCGCAATTTAGCGTCCTTAAAATAGACATTTACTGCTACCGAATTACTTGCTTTGTGGGCAGTAAAAAACTTACCGATGCCGGCTGTTTTGGATTCCACCAGAAGAGATTTGGTTTGGATTCCGCCGGATAAGACAGTCACCATTAAGGTTACCTTGACTAAAACATCCGGCGTCTCAGAATAGCTGTGAAGGTCAACGATTTCAAGCCCGCGGGCGGCAGGCAGAGAGATATAATAGCCTTATCCCTTTCAATTTGTTTCATCACGGCTGCAATATCCATCTCATCTTTTGAGGTGAAGTCAATCGTTCTGGTAGGACTTCCAAGAACTGTAAACGACAGCAAAGGGACGTTCCCTCCGTTGGAAACCTTTCCCTTGGCCGGGTCAGCATCCGAGTAACTAAAACTTGCCTCATATTTTATTTTTGCCATTTCTTATTTCCTTTTTTCAAACATTTTGACTTAACAGGCAAATTGAATATTTTATTTGGCCTGCTATTTTGATAAGACAATTTGGAAAAAACATTTCGGACTTTTTTTTCAACCCTATTTGGGATCATGATCAAACCGTTTGTCTGAGGCATCAATTCTTTCGTTCTTTCGGGTATTATCATTGAATTTCTTGCAATCGGGTTTTGGCTCTCCGATCATTTCGACATCATCAAAAAACCAGGTCCATTTAGCTGATTTATCATACTTTTCAATCACAACCGTGATTCGCAGCTTCTTATTTTTTAATTTTTGAAAAAGCGAATTCTTATCGGACAAGGGAAGTCACGAAATCGTCATTGGATTCGGTTTTCCCTGCTTGGCTTTGGCCACTCGTCTGCTATTCAAAAAGCCCGCTGGTTACTTCTTTTTTGTCAACGATTAGGGTTTTAATGCTATTTTTCTCATTTGAAGACGTATCAATATACATCACGAGTTTACGAGTTCGAATAACATTTTCAAGGCCTGGATAGCGAATGGTGACATTAGTTAGCAATTCCCTAAGTCGCTCATGTTCATAATTCACGCCTTCAATCCAAATATGAATTGAGTTCACCGTTTTATTAGCAATATTAAAATCAATACCTACGCCAAAAGCTATTTGAAAATTTGAAATTGGAAGATGAAATGAACCGAGTATTTTAGTACTCGTGTTACGCACGTTATTTTGAAAATCGAAAAGAAACTGATAACTATTGATATTAAAGTGTTTATCGGATTTACCAAAATCTTGTTTACTTTGAAATCAACCAGTTACAGAACATTATTTTTTCGCTCAACCACATTATCTTGTGGTTTCTGAAAACTTAAAACGGATTTTTTAAAGACTTTGCGTAACATGAGTTAGTAGATTTATTTTGGACTAAAAAACTAAACTATCCCTGTTCATTTCAATGGAAATATTAACATTATTTGCTTGTTTTTCAACTTTAACTTCAAACACTTCGATTGGTCACTTGACGGTGATTGCGGAAGCCATTTTTTCGATGACCGGACGAGTCACGATGTCGGGGATTTCCCGGTGGGCTAAAAAGGGTGGTTCATATCGGACAGTGCAACGGTTTTTTGCCACCACTTTTATGTGGACGGCTCTGCATCTGAAGTTTGTCGAGAGTCATTTATTCAATGATTCACACGAATATATTTTAGCCGGAGATGCG